>JBBUAX010000161.1:0-5154 GCA_038058515.1 Patescibacteria group bacterium | reverse complement strand
CGCTTAATTAAAGTGATACAAGTCGTCACACAATGGTCAACCTGGCGTCAAGGGTACAAAGCTCTGACCCGTGGTCAATCGCTCGCCACGGGGGCATATAGCTCGTAATCTGGGGTGTTGTTACCAGTAATTCACAATTTTGAACGGAGACCCGCCTTCGCTAAAGCTTCGGACGGGCAAGAATGTTGCCGGACTTTACCAGTAGTTGACTATCTTGAATGGGGAAATTGAGCCCTTTATTTCCCAAATTGCGGTTCGAAATGCGTGAAGCGCGCGGAGCTTTAAACCAAAAACACCCATCCGGGTGTTTTTGGTTTAAAGCCATTCAGTTTTTCGTTGCTCTAATACAAGTATCCCCAGGTTTGGAGCTTGTCGGAATCTTCATGCCAGCCAAGCCCTATGTCTGTCCTGTAAAACATATTTTGTAACAATATATTTTCTATCCGGCCATACACCTGCTTTCTTGCGTCTTCTACGGTTACCCCGGACCCGGTAACCACCAGAGCATATCCCGTGCACCCGGCTATACTCCAGTTTTCGTCTACAAGTTTTACGTCCCCCAGGTGAACCCCGTCCAGGTTGGATTTTTTGAAAATAATAGAAAGGTCCTTATATATGCTCATTTCCAGCTTGTCATCAAAGGGAAAGGGCGGGACGGCGCATACCACGCCTATTTGAAATCCCTTTTTTGTTTTCAGGTCAAAATTTTCTCCCTTGGCCAGAGCATATAAAAAATCTGCCCAGGAGCTGGTAATGCCTTCTATTTGTATGGATATTATAGGATATCCAAATCTGCAGGTGAATTCTAATGGATAAATTCCTCGGGCATTGGCAATACAATTAATATCAACATATCCCACGTAGCCCGATTTTTTGATATCTTCGCGCATCTTTTCAAGAGTGGTCTTGAATATGGTGTTAGGGCCGGACCAGTACACCAAGGTGCCCATCTCGCCGGTGAACGGGCCTATGTCCCCCGGAAAAAGCTTCTTATGCTCGAAGTTGATGTTTATGGGGTAGATAAAGTCATTGCCGTTAAAGAAAGCTCCGACCGCCACTTCAACGCCAGAGGCGAATTTTTGAAGCTGGAATTGTTTTATTTTTTTACCCAGGACTTTTTTATTGGAACGAATTATTTCATGAATGTCTTTTCCGTCCTCGTCTTTTCCCAAGAACAAAAGCCCCTTGGAATTGGATTGTATGAATCCGGAGGGCTTATAAACATACCGGCCCGGGTTTTCTTCTATGAATTTCAAAGCGGAATCGTGGTCGGTGAAGTCCCAGTGCTGGAGGATCAGCATGCCTACCCTTTTCATCTCCGACTGCCCGAATTCCCGGTCTTCTTCCAGTTTGTCCGTATATGAGCTTCCGCCAACAACCAATTTGCCTTTTTTTCTCAGTTCGTCCGCTTCTTGGCCAAATCCGACGTCATCAAAGACGATAACATCGGCCCAATCTATGAATTGTTTATAGTCGTCTACTTTTTCCAAAAAACCGTCGTAAACGTCCTTATCCGTTTCGCTTTTGATATAGGCCCTTACTTCGTGGCCTTCCTTTTTAATTTGCCAGGCGAGATCGCCGGACAGGCTTTCCGAGCTGACGAATAAAAACTTTCTGATCTGTTTTTCCGGTGCAGGCAAACTGCCTTTTCCGTTCTGTTCGTTCATTGTTCTGAATATTTTCATAGTATGCCGAAAAAATATTTCTGTAAAGCCATATTACTTATGCACACGCAAGATTTTTTCCGTCCAAGAACGGGCCCGACAGCCGGCGGAGGGCGATGTCCGATTCCCGACCGCCAAAGCACTTCGGGACTTCGGCCGAGCTCAGCCGAGGCCCAAGCTCAGTGCAGGCCAAACCAAAAACACCCCGATCGGGGTGTTTTTGGTTATCGGAAATACAATTTTTATCGCGCAGTAGGCTTACAAACAGGGTCATACGAAGGCAGCCAATCCATGAGTCTTTTGCGATGCTTATCGATTGACCACTGGTCACCGTGCTTGAAAAGCACGGGGTGCAGTGCCTGAAACATTTTTAATGTTTTGACCGAGGGATGCGGAAAGTCAGCGGGAATGCTTTTATTGTACGATTCCATAAAAATCAAAAGAGGTGTTCCAATTTGATTAAGCTTCGGTTCGTCTTTCTTGCGTATGATCACGCTTTTATAATAGCACTAAATCAATTAGAAATCAAGTTTTTGCCCCTTTGGTCAAAAAATGAATTACCGCACCGCAGTTCGACTAGCTCACTGCAAGCAAGCGGTGCGGTATCACCAGCGAGCTTGGGCGCTTGACTTTGCTTGCAACCGGCAGTTTAATCCCAGTGGAACCTGGAGGTCCATATGGAGTCAAAAGAGAAGAAGTGTCCGAACTGCAGGGAGACGGGCGGCCTACACAAAGGCGGATGCAGCCTTGCCCCCGTGATGTACAAAACACCGGAAGGAATTCCGGTGCGCCGGACGGAGCGCAAGTATGCCGGCGATGCCGATGAAGACGGCGTCCCAGGCATGGACTTCGACATTTAGGAGGTGCACTGTGCGCATTCCCGTGGATGACCTCCCCGATGCGTACGACGAGCACGGCGGCCGGGTGGCCGAACCAGCCAAGAAAACGGACTGGCTTGGTATCATCCTTGTTGTCCTCCTCGTCATCGGGACCCTCGCCTTCTGCCTGCGCTTCGGCGGTGAGCCACCGCCCTACTGGAGCCCGAGCCATCACTATGGCCGGGCTTCACTCATTTATACTGCGCTATGAATTACCGCCCCGCAGTTCGACTAGCTCACTGCAAGCAAGCGGTGCGGTATCTACCAGGGTAACCCTTCGACTCGCAGACTCGCTCAGGGTATTTTAGCCTCTATTCGGTAACCTCGCGGCAAGCCGCGAGGTATTGTAGGCTAAAATAAAAAAGCTATAATTTAGGCAATGCCCAGATGGGTTTTGTTTTTAATCGGTCTTATTGCGGTTGGCGCTCTGATGTGGTTCATCTGGGGACGGACTTATACCACTTCGGTTAAAGTTTTTCCGCCCATCGGCGGGACCGCACCCCAATCCGCTGCGGAGGCAATATATGAAAAAGTGATTGAACAACCGGCGCAGGAAGCTATCGGTTTCATTAAAAGCATTCCGGAGCGCATTAACCAGGCCGCCCAGGACGTGGTTAAACAAGCCGAACAGCAAGCACGGGAAAAAGCGGCCGAGGCAATTTTGGGCCAGGATATTATACAAACCTCACCGGCTGGCGGTACAACGACCGCCGGCGGCACTCCGGCCAGCGGCAACAATTCCACATCGCAGTTTGACATTTGCCTGGCCCAGCCCAAAAGCCGGGAGGTTAGCTATATCGTTGAGAATCCATTTCCAACCACAACCGGGGCCAGCTATGCGGTAGATTGGGGCGACGGTAAAACATTAAGCGGCAAATTTCAATCCGGAGAAAAAGAGATAACCGTATCCCATATTTATACAAACATCGGCACCTTCACTGCCGCGTTTAAGGTCCACAACGACGGCACCACTCTTACCGCCGAGCGCCGCACCTGCACGGAATAGCATGAGAAAAATTCTTGAATACATTGAGGGGACTCCGGTGAATTTTGCGGGATGGCTTGCGGGCTTCGCCGGCATACTTTTCATCCGCTTCTTTCTGGAAAATATGCTAAACGGCAACCCCAGCGGGCTTTTGGCGGCAGACGCTTCCACCATTATTCATTACTCCCTATTTTTTGCGGTCGTTACCCTAAGCTTCATCCTCGTCCTTAAGCTTACAACCGGTAAAGATATCACCGCCGTTTCTAAAATTACCCTTTTCGGCCTGCTTATTACCTGGCTGCCGCCAATAATTGACGCTATCCGGACCGCCGGAAGCGGCGCGCCGCTTCTTTATATCACCGCCGGCGCCAATCAGCTGGTCAGCGATTTTTTCAGCTATTTCGGCAACGCGGGAACAGCGGGCATTTCCTTGGGCATCCGGCTGGAAGTGATACTGGGCATGATATTCGCCTTCTTTTATGTCCGCTATGCCGGCCGCAGTTACGCGCGCGCGGCACTGGCGGCGGTCTTAACCTATGCAATTGCCTTTGTCTGGCTGGCCCTGCCCAGCATAATCGCGGCTTTTTATCTTCTTCCCCAGTCCGTCGGCTTTGAGGTCCTGGAATTCCTCCGCCGCAGTTTCGACCATTCCGTATATCAGAACTTTTTCCACCCCGCGTTAAGTTTTACCCCGCAACGCGCGCTGGAGCTCCATTTCAACCTGGCTATGTCCCAGATCTTCTATGTTGCCGTTTTTATCCTCGCCGCCGCGTGGTTTTACGTGCGGAGTCCGCGCAAACTCCTGGCGATTTTCCGGAATTCGCGCCTAGTACGCATCGGACATTATTTTCTGATGCTGGCTGTCGGCCTGGCCCTCGCCGTCCCCAGTCCGCTCATGAACCGCAACTGGACTTACATTTTATCCATTCTTACGCTGTTCCTGGCCTATTACTGCGCCTGGCTTTTCGCCGTATGCGCCAACGACCTGGAGGATAAAGACGCGGACGCGATCTCTAACCCCGCCCGGCCGCTGGTTGCAAACGAGCTAAGCGAGAGCGAGGTTAAAAATATCGGCTTGTTCTTCCTTATCGCTTCGCTTGTCGGCGGCTTTCTTACCGGTTTATATTCTTTCTTTTTCCTCGCGGTATTTACCGCGGCTTACTATATTTATTCGGTGAAGCCCTTGCAGTTGAAGCGCGTGCCGATTCTGGCGTCGTTCCTCATTGCCATCGCCGGCGCAGCGGCGATACTTAGCGGATTTTTCCTTACCAATGCCGAGCGGACAATCACGTCCTTCCCGCTCAATTGGCTCACGCTCATTCTTATTGGCATAACCCTGGGCGCCAATTTCCGGGACATTAAGGATATTGACGGTGACCGCGCCACCGGCATAAAAACTTTGCCGGTTATCTTCGGCGGGAGACACGGCAAAAAAGTGGTCGGTGTGCTCACGGCTGTGGCCTTCCTGCTACCGCCGCTATTTCTCAAGCTTCCCATCTTGTGGTTTGCATCTGTTCCCGCTGCCCTAGCAGTTTATGTCGCCATCAACCAACGCAATTACCGCGAAGGTTATGTATTCGCGGTCTACTTCCTGTACCTAGCACTAAGCTACGCGCTATACGCTATA
>JBBUAX010000160.1:0-2804 GCA_038058515.1 Patescibacteria group bacterium | reverse complement strand
ACCTCGGGTTATACCACGTCCCGCGCGCGCCCTGGTCGGCTATAAAAAAGTAATACGTCCCCGCAGCCAAGTTCAAGTCCTTGAGATTCATTTCCAGCCGGAAGGCCTTGCTGGACGGACATTCATAAGCGCGGTTAATCTTGGCCCGAGTCGGGTCTTTGCGATAATCGTCCTTAGCGTCAAAAACAACAAAGGTGTAATACACGTCGCTGCAGGTTCCGGAGACGGCCACCACCTTGCCAATCTTAGGGTCGTAGCTGAAGGTTTTAAATTCCACTGCCGCCGGCAATTTTTCCGGTTTGGTGAGATTCACTTTTTCGTCACCATATTGGGTCGCGGGTTGGATGTCCATCACGAACTCTTCCTTGGGCGGCGGAGGCGCGGGCGCCTCGGCAACCGGCGAGGTTGGTTGTGGAGCGATCGGCGCAATGTCTATGGTTCTTTGCGGCGGAAAATACCAGAAATATAATCCCAGACCGCCGAGCACCAGCACGCCGACCACAATTTCTATGGCCAGCCAGCTCTTTTTTTGACCCAAGACCAAATCCGAACCGGGAGCTTGTTCCATGTTTTTAATTATAGCAAATCATAATTCTTTCACCACCCTAAGCTCCACCAGCATGTCCGAGACCGCATTAAAGTAGTGCAGGGCGGCGAACTGCCGGGCTTCTTCCGATTTCTTGTCCCAAGGAGGGTTAAAAAATATGACCGTCTTTATCACTTCGAAATTAGACCCAATAGGATAGTGGTCTAACCTATTGGCTTCGCGCCAGCCCTTGTTGAAATACATCCACGTTGCCTCGGACAATGCTCGGGTATGGGTCGGGTCTTGCCAAGCACGAATAGACGTATAATACGGACCGAGAATGTTGACTGTGGCATCATCCTCACAAATGCGCCAAACCTCGTCCATAAATTTCATTAAATCCTTGGTGTGCTCCGCGTAATGACTAACATATACCTCTTCAATGGAGCTGTCTTCAAACGGCTCCCACGGGTATTTCTCCAGGTCCCAGACATAATCCACTCCCGGTCCGGGAGCAACATCCACGCCCTTAAAACCATCCCTTTTATTTTGTCCGCAGGCGATATCTAGCTTCATGCGTTAGTACACCGTCTCCGTCTGAAGATCCAGATGGCCGCAACGGATGCCGGTATCCACGCAGATTTTATACCCCAGTTTTTTGATTTTTTCATAAAAATAGAGGTCTTGAGTGTATATCTTCGCTTTCCCGTCAACCACTTCGTTGCAGGTTTTGAAAAACGGCTTGGTCAGTCGCGGGTCTTCAAAAATAGAGCGCTTCATAAGCGTAAAGCCCATTCCGCAGCCATTCACCTCCACCACCTCCCCCGGCTGCCAGTTGGTGTTCACTTCAAAAGGATTCGGCACATCAAAGTTCCCGTCACCGTAGGTAAGCGGCAGAGACGGCTCACCCTTCAACCAATAAAGGGCCGAGGCAACATCGTACTTTTCCATATGTTTATAGAGCTCAATCAGCGGTCCGAAGCTGTTATTCATGAACGGTACAATGATATCGTCCTCCAAAAATAAGATGTGCCGGAAATCTTTAAGCTCCGGGGTATTTAGAATCGTATCCATGGCGCTGTTATAGGCATCGCCGACCTCGTAGCCGGAAACCACCATTTCCAAGACCGGCACATTCATCGGCTTGATGAACCGCTTCCAGGATTCCACAATCCACGGATGGAAACCGACCCAGTGCTCCACCTCAAAGGGATGTTCGCATTTCGGGCACTTGGTCTTGCTGGTTGCCTTGCCGCGCGTGGCAATAACAATAATAGTGGAGAAGTTCTTATAGGTATTTCCCTGCAGCACGACACTTTCCCACTTTTTCGCCCGGGCCTCATCTAGCATACTATCCATGGTAAATTTCTTCGGCTTTTGCAGCATAAACTTTAATTATTGATTACATAAGAATAAACCTCCTTGGACACCTGGGCCATATATTTATTTGCCGCCGCCTCATTACCGCCGTTGGAACCCAGACACAAAACATAATGCCTATTGGGAGCGTAGACAATGCCGCAATCGGAAAAGGTCTGGTTGCTGTCGGCAATGCCGACCTTATGGCTGACAACTACCGCTTTGGGCAAGCCGGCTGCGATTTTATCGTCGAACGGGGTTTTAGAAAGATACTCCAGAATCAACTGGGAATGCTCAATGGAATTATATCTGGCATTATAAAGGGCAATAAACATATTGGAAAGGGTCCGGAGGTTGATTTTGCTGTACCCGGGCGTCTCACCAACGTCAAATGTCCAGCCGAAAAAACTATAGACACTGTCCAGCGGGTCGGCAATACCCGTATCATTCATAATTCTGGCCACAACGTTCTTGGCGGTATTATCGGAGCTTTCCAACATAATTCTCGTTGCCTCTTTCCCTGTGATGTTGACTCCCGCGCCCACTTTATAAAGCTCGCCAAAATCGACATCCAGGTCCTCATCCCGCACAATATACGGGGTATTGGGGTCTATCTTCCCGTCCTCCACTGCCTTGTAAAAAGCCATAGCCAGCGGCACCTTAACCATGCTGGCGGCGGTAAAGTTCTCCCGTTCGTTTATGCCGATCCAGGAACCATTGTTCAGGTAAAGAAAGTAGGCGTAAACTTTTTGAGGATATTCTTTCTGTATCTCAAAAAGCCGGTCCCGAAGCGGGGTAAAATTAATAATGAAGTGTTTGTCCAGATTAGACGTAACCGATTCATTAATAAGCGGGTAGTCCGACGAATTGTAGGTCTGGTTTTGATTGGATGCCTCGCCATTGTCAGGACTTGATTGTT
>JBBUAX010000159.1:0-2193 GCA_038058515.1 Patescibacteria group bacterium | reverse complement strand
TGATTTTCTGGACGTGGTCATTTTAGTGACCGGTGACGGCGACTATATACCGCTGGTAGATTATCTAAAGTGGGGCAAGGGGCGCCTGGTGGAGGTCGCGGCCTTCGGCCGGAGCGCTTCGGCTAAATTACAGGAGGCGGCGGATAGGTTCGTTAACATTGAAAACGTTCCACGCATTATACTTAGAAAATAAAAATATCGGCATAAATCAGTTAAATCAGCATTGATCGGCGTAGATTGCGTGGACATTGATTGTAAACGCTGATTCATGCGGATAGAGGCCGATTTATGCTGATAACCAAACTATGATAGACAAAAAACAATACTCAATTGAAATAGGCGGCAAAACGCTAACCCTGGAGATGTCTTCGCTGGCGGAGCAGGCCAATGCCGCGGTGCTGGCCAAGTACGGGGAAACGGTGGTTTTGGTGACCGTGGTTATGGCGCCCGCCGAGTCCAGCGCCGACTATCTGCCGCTCAAGGTGGATTACGAAGAGCGTTTTTATGCGGCGGGCAAGATTATCGGCAGCCGTTTTATCCGCCGGGAGGGCCGGCCGTCGGACGAGGCTATTCTTTCCGGCCGTCTGGTAGACCGGGTTATCCGGCCGCTTTTTGACCAGCGTATCCGCCGCGACATTCAGGTGGTAACGACCGTTTTGGCTTATGACGAAGAGAATGACCCGGACTTCCCCGGGCTTATGGCCGCCTCCACCGCTTTAGGCATTTCCAATATCCCCTGGAACGGTCCGGTTGGCGGTTTGCGCATTACCAATATAAAAGGTGAATTCGCGGCAAATCCCAACCGCAGCGCCCTGGAAAATTCGGAGGTGCCTTATGAAGCGTTCGTTGCCGGCCCGCGCGGCCGCATTAATATGCTGGAGCTAAGCGGCCGGGAAGCGGCCGAGGAAAAGATTCTGCAGGGATTTGAACTGGCCCAGAAGGAAATCGACCGTTTGGTTGAGTTCCAGGGAAAAATAATCGGCGAGATTGGCCGACCCAAGGCGGAAGTGCATTTATATGAACCGGCGCCGGAGTTGCGGCAGGCGGCCCAGGAATTTTTGCTCGCCTCGCCGGAGCCTGCCTCCTTCGCCGACCCGCGCTCCGCCGAAGGCTTCGGCGAGGCGAGAGTCGCTACGGAGGCCGAGTCGGCGAAGCGCGGGGCTAGCCGCTTGGAGGAAGCGATGTATGCGCCGAGCAAGATGGAACAAGCGTCGCGGCTTTTGTCTTTAAAAAATGAACTCTTCGCACACCTTGCGGAAAAAATAGAGAAGGCCGACCTCAAAGCGGCAGAGTTAGTGATGGAAAACATAGTGGACAAAATGGTTCATAAGAATATTTTGGAGAAAGACCGCCGTCCGGACGGACGGGGACTTACAGACATCCGGGCGCTCTTTGGCGAGGTCGGGCTTTTCAGCCGCACTCACGGTTCGGCGATTTTCGTCCGCGGTAACACCCAGGCCTTGGCCGTAACCACCCTGGCCGCGCCGGGTTCGGAACAGCTTGTAGAAACAATGGAAACCACCGGCAAGCGTCGTTTTATGCTCCACTATAATTTCCCGCCGTATTCCGTCGGGGAAATCGGCAACTTCCGCGGCCCCGGCCGGCGGGAGATCGGCCACGGCGCGCTGGCGGAGAAAGCGCTTAAACCGCTCATTCCGCCGGTAGAAGAGTTCCCTTATACCATCCGCGTGGTCTCGGAAATCCTTTCCTCCAATGGTTCTTCGTCCATGGCCACGGTTTGCGCCGGAGCCATGTCTCTAATGGACGCCGGCGTGCCGCTTAAAAAACCGGCGGCGGGTATTGCCATGGGCTTGATGCTCGATGACCAGGATAACTACAAGGTTCTAACCGACCTGCAGGGTCCGGAGGACCATTACGGCGACATGGATTTCAAGGTAGCCGGTACCGAGGATGGCGTAAATGCGATTCAGCTGGATGTGAAATTCCACGGACTGACCATGCCCATGATTGCCGCAACTTTAACCCAGGCGCGGGAAGCGCGGCTTCAAATCCTAAAGGTTATGCAAGGTGTGATTGCCAAGCCCCGGCCGCAGCTTTCGCCTTACGTGCCGTCCATTATCCAGCTTAAAATCAGCACGGACAAAATCGGCTTAGTCATCGGCCCCGGCGGCAAGATGATTAACGGACTGATCAAAACCTACGGACTGACCACTATTGATATCGAAGACGACG
>JBBUAX010000158.1:0-2860 GCA_038058515.1 Patescibacteria group bacterium | reverse complement strand
GATAACCAATAAAGGTAAAAAAATAACGTTTATAGATACCCAGGGGCATGAGTCCTTCATTAAAATGCGCGCCCGCGGAGCCACTATCGCCGACTTGGCGATTCTGGTCGTGGCCGCCGATGACAGCGTCAAACCGCAAACCCAGGAGTCCATAAAAATCTTGAGCGAAACCAAGACCCCGTTTGTCGTGGCCATCACTAAAATTGATAAAAATAACGCCGACCCGGAACGGGTCAAGGGCGACTTGGCCAATGCCGGAGTACTTCTGGAGGGCTACGGCGGTTCGGTGAGTTATCACGCCATATCCTCCAAAAGCGGCGAGGGCATAAACGATTTGCTGGACCTTTTACTTCTTGCCGCGGAGATGGAAAACTTGACTTACGACCCGCAGGCGCCGGCCTCGGGCTACGTGCTGGAGTCGCGGATGGACCGCCGGCGCGGCACGGAGGCAAGCGTGATTCTTAAAAACGGCACCCTGCGCCAAGGCGAGCCAATCGCCACTCCCAGCGGCAAGGGCAGGATAAAAATATTGGAGGATTTTATGGGCGAACCGGTCAAAACGCTGGAACCGTCCGCGCCGGCGCTTATTCTCGGCTGGGAAAAACTGCCACAAATCGGCGAGGAATTTATAACCGGCCCGTTCGACACATTCGATAAACTCAGTGCAAGCAAACTCACCGCAAGCCCGGCCGCGGAAGAAGTGGCGCAAAAAACCGCTGCCACCCCGGGCAAGGCCTCCCCCGCCGCACCGGCCAAGGGCGAAACACTAAACATTATATTTAAAGCCAGTGATATGGGCTCTCTGGAGGCGCTGTCCCAGGTGATTCTTGCGACCTTCAAAGAAAAACCGGTTAAGGTTCTTCAGGAGTCGGTGGGTGATGTGGGCGATAACGACGTGAAGCTGGCCATCTCCGGCAACGCGCTTATCGTCGCTTTCAAGAGCCGCACGGATAAGACCGTCCAAGCCCTAGCCGAAGCCAATAGGGTAAAAATAGTGAGTTCGGAGATAATCTACGAACTTATAAAAGCGATTGAAGAGTTTTTGAAGGGCGGCGCGGGAGTAGAAGCCGCCGGCGAACTGGAGATCCTGGCGGTTTTCAATCAGAAAAAACTGGACAAGCAGGTGGTCGGCGGCAAAGTTATAGGCGGCGTATTTAAAAACCACGCCGCGTTCGAAATAAGCCGCCAAAGCGAGATGGTCGGCAACGGACGAGTGCAGAATCTTCAGGAACAGAAGAAGGACGCAAGTCAGGTTGGCGCGGGCCAGGAAGCGGGGCTTCTAATAAATTCTCCGGTGGCCATACAGGTCGGCGATAAGCTCCTTATTAAGGAGCAATCGCCAATCAATCACTAATACCACCTCGCTAATCATCTCGAATTAAAACTTAGAGATCATTCGAGATAAAATTCGAGTTCGATTAGAGATCAATATCTTCATGAATTACCGCAATCTGCGCGTCGGCAATCTCATCCGCGACGAGCTGGGGAAAATAATCCTCAAAAATCTGGAATTCCCGGGGGCGATCGCCACCCTGACCGAGGTGGATGTGGACAAGCGCTTGGACAGCGCGGTAATTAAAGTTAGCGTCCTGCCCGTAACTAAAACCGGCGCGGTACTCAAGGAACTCCGAAAAAATGTCGGCAAACTGCAATATCTCTTGAGCCGCCAGCTGGAAATCCGACCCATGCCTAAAATTAAATTCCTAGCCGACCGCGGCCCGGAAAAAGCCGCGGTAGTGGAAAAAATACTCTTGGATAAGTAGAGGGTTGACTTTGATTGATTAGTGGACTTTGTTCGAGGCGCCGATGGGAATCGAACCCATGCATAACTGTTTTGCAGACAGTTGCGTTTCCACTTCGCCACGGCGCCACTCGACCCAATATTACTCAAAACACCTTATTTTTTCAATTAACCTAACACATGGTTTTACACCCGGATGGCGGAACCGGCAGACGTATCAATTAAGAAATTGATTCGCGTCTTCCGTTGTGGTATGATTGAATCGTATGAAGCAAAGATCTTGGACCGAACTCCAACTTGAAAAAGCCGTGGCTAGTTCCTCAAGCCTAAGACAAGTCCTTAAAAAACTTGGTCTTCGTGAAGCCGGTGGAAACTATGACCAAGTCAAGAAATATATAAAGGAATACAAGTTAGAAACAAAACATTTTAAAGGACGAGCTTGGAATAAGGGGCTAAGAGGCATAGGCAAACCCCTTATCCCACTAAAAGATATTTTAGTAAAGAACAGCTACTACCAAAGTTTTAAGTTAAAAAACAGGCTTTTCAGAGAAGGATTGAGGCAACAATATTGCGAACAGTGCGGTTGGGCTAAAAAGACAGAAAATGGATATTTACCCCTTGAGCTTGACCATGTGAACGGCGACAGGCATGATAACAGAATAGAAAATCTAAGAGTTTTGTGCCCCAACTGTCATAGCCTAACGACAAATCATAGGGGCAGAGGCGGCAGAAAGTACGCCCGGGTGGTGAAAAGGTAGACACGCAACACTTAAAATGTTGTGGCCGTAACTGGCCGTGCCAGTTCGACTCTGGCCCCGGGCACAATAAAGAGGTAACGATTCCGCGTTAATCTGCGTTTGATTTTCGCGTTATTCCGCTTCTAATACTACCTCGCCTCAATCGTCACTGTTCCCCTGTCGGTTTTAATGCCCCAGTACCACATACTGCCGTCCGGACCGTAGATCATCTCTACCGACTGCACGGTCAAATTCTCGTAACCCGGGATTTGGCGCATTTTGGCAATCGCTTCTTTGGAAGAAATTACGTTGTCTGGCAGGTCGCCGCCAGCCGCAGTATATAAAATCTCCTGCGCTGAAGCGACGGCTCGATTCCGAATCT
>JBBUAX010000157.1:0-1033 GCA_038058515.1 Patescibacteria group bacterium | reverse complement strand
AAGGACAGAAAATTTGTCTTTACGGAGTTGATGATATTTGGGGAGGAAAAACCGATTACAGCGACTTGATGAAATGGAATTCCAACTATCCGGTAATTTTAATTTCTCACAATCCCGACGCTGTTTTGACTTGGCCGGAAAAATTAAAAAAGCCGGACTTGGTTTTAGCCGGACATACGCATGGCGGTCAAATTCGTTTGCCGTTCATCGGCCCACTGGGAGAAGCTGACGTCGCGCTGGGAAAAAAATATTATAAAGGATTAAACTATTGGAATGACATCCCCATATTTGTTACGGTCGGGGTAAGTGAAACCGGCGGGCCGGTGCGATTTTTAAATCCACCGGAGGTGGCGGTGATTACGCTCGATGGTTCCCTCCCCCTGCATTAGGGGGAGAGAAGTTGTTAAAAAAAATAAACATGCCCAGCGCTATGAAAGCCGCTGGGCATTTTTTTCTTCTCTCCCGACCAAGTCGGGTTCCCCATTTTTCAAGGGAATCTTTCAACCCCTAAACTGCTTACGGGGTTGTTTGTGCCGATCCTGTCGGCAGTCTGCGCCCACTTCCGTTCCAGAAGAAGAACGACAGGGTTTTGCTACTTGTTTTCCCAGGATTCGCTGAGACTTACGTGGCCTGAAGCCTCGTGTCTCGCGACGAATCTTGCCGCGTTCTAATCACCTCCTTTCAATAGGCAGGCGCGTGTTGGTCGAAGAACGGGTGGGCGGGGGCCAGCCACGGACACTAGTGGACAACTCGTCCCGAAGACCCGTTTGGCGTGTCGCTGGGCCGCGGAATTCTGGGACCACCTGCCTCGCTCACGCGCGAGGCAGGTGGCCTGGCCGGGATCACTCCACTAAAGCCTCTTACAAAATCTTTTTAAGAGGTCCCGGCGTAACTACTTGACCTCGAGAAGCATGTCTGTCGTCTCCGGGTCGTTTCCGACCGGAAAGAGGCTGCCTCACAAGCAGCGTTTCGCGTCGACAAGGGGTGGTTGTGGACTTACGTGGTCTTGAACCTCGTGTCCCACGCGCCTCTC
>JBBUAX010000156.1:0-1811 GCA_038058515.1 Patescibacteria group bacterium | reverse complement strand
CCACGTACGTGACGCACCCGGAAAACCCCGATTTTGAGAAACTCTTCGTGTATGTGAAAGACGGGTAACGCTCCGCGCCGTCTTTTCCACTCCCAAAAGCCGCGGGAGTCGTATACAATATATATAATATGAAACCAATCGTCCGTCAGCTCAGCTCGGCTCGGGGCGTGTTTTCCACAAGAGGATTATGGGTAATTCGAAGCCAAAAATGTTAAAATCACAAAGGAATGGCAACCTCGGGTGAAAAAAACGAGAAACGGGGCGTCTTCGACGTTAAAAAAATCGAACGATCTTTGAAAGACTTTATTTTCGGGCGCCATATCGTCAATTTGAGGCCAAAGATTTATGTTCGGAGACCATGGTTCGCGGCCGCGGCATTTGTTCTGGTCGTTGTCCTTGCGGTTTTCGGCGCTGGCAAGTTTTTCACCCGCGCGGAAGTGGCGGATTTTTATCCATCCGTTTGCTTAGGAACGTGGCGCAACGTCCAAAACGCGCAAGGAGAGCTGGAAACGTTCGGCGCGGCGGCACAAACGGAGTTCACCGAAGACAACTCCGCCGTTTTCGCGGAGAATCCGTCAGAAATTTTCTGCGGCGGATTCGTGCCGCAGGACTACGAACCAAAGGGTAAGATAAGCAATATTGGTTTGACCTTGGTGTGGCAAGTTGGTGGGCTTGCGGAAGAAACCGGACCGGAGACGACGGCAGAGAGCACTTCCTCCGCAACCTCGTCTTCTCCAAGCACCGAAGGCACTGACCAAAGTACGACTTCCTCCGCAACCTCGTCTTCTCCAAGCACCGAAGGCACTGACCAAAGTACGACTTCCTCCGCTCCAACATCAGGAGTGTGGCAAAAAATTTTATCTTTGTTGTCGCCTCGGTTTGTAATGGCGCAGGACACTTTGATTGGCGTGGAGCAAGCCCCGCCGACAGAGGTATCAGCCGAAGCAGACCAGAGTTCTTCGACGCCGCAGCAGGCAGAGCAGGCCGCATTGCCAGCAGAGCAACCTACCCCGCAAACAGAACAGCCCGCACAGCAGGCAGAGCAGTTTGCCGAGGGGGCGGGGACAAGTTCAGTGATTATTTCGCCGCCGATTACGGTGGAGCTGGAGCCCGTTGGAAATGCGGCTGCGACTTCCGCGGAAGACGCAACAATTATTCCTCCCGACGCCGCCCCGACTTCAACAGCCGCGATTCTTCCCGAGCCGGAGCCGCCTGACGAAAACTTTTTAGAGATAAGCTACAGCACGGACGGCCAGAATTGGGAAGGAGTGAAAAAAGTGAATCCGGAGAATTGGAAAAACATAACGGTCGCTTTGCCGGTAACGAGCTGGGATGAATTAAAGAGAACGCAGATCCGCATTAGAGGCGTTCCTACGGCGCTTGGCAGTACGCCGACTGTTTTCCTGGATGGAATGCTGGTTGAGGTGCACTACGAAGTGCCGCCGGCGATTACCCTTATGCCGCAAGTCCAGCGCGTCGAGACACCTCCTGCGCTTCCGGAAGAGCCGATAACGAAAATTTTTGACGAGGAAGCCAAACATAAGTGTATAGTTGAGCCGTTTACGCAGAGCGTGCAGAAAGGCGGCACGGCTGTATACCGAATCGTTCTTCAACCGTCATCCATAATATCCCGTTTTGAACTCCAGGTCGGAGGCCTTCCGCAGGGCATTTCCGCTGTTTTGGATCCCAAAGAGGGGCTGGTCGCGCTGACGTCGAGGCTCGCGTTAAGCGTTGATGATGCCGCCGAGAGAGTTTCGTTTGATACTGTGGTCGTCTATCGCGAGACGGATAGAAGCTCCAAAACCTTATCC
>JBBUAX010000155.1:0-3058 GCA_038058515.1 Patescibacteria group bacterium | reverse complement strand
ATCCGAGAACCTTGGTTGCATCTGGGAGAGAATGGCTGTGTGGCGAGACGGGAGTATGCTTCCCGAATTGTGCCGCTCATGTAAAGCTCTTCCGTGGTGCGGAGGTGGTTGCCGGATGGAGTCCAAGATGCGGAACGGTGGACTCAGCGCCCCAGATCCGTATATGTCTCTCCCTGACGCCGATTATGTCTATGCGAAGATGACTGCGCTGCAGCCAGTTAAAGGAGAGACCTTACTGCCAACCTCCTGTCGTGTGAATCCCCGGGCTCGTTGGCGACCCGAATCCTTTGGAGGAGTTGTCTTCGTTGGAAACCAGTCGGCTGGCTACTTCAACCACGATGGCATGAAGCTTCTCCAGGAACTCGGCACGGATATCCACGGCATGGAATCCTTGCTTGGTCGGTTGCATATTCCAGATGCAAAGTGGTTCGTTCGGGCGCTGTTTACGCGCAAGATTCTACTCGAGACGCCACGCGCTGAAGAAAAAGGGAGGTGATGAAACGTGCTGGAGCCGGCTTTCGAAACGATCCTCGTGTGTCCGCCGGGTGTGGCCGTGGCAGTTGACGATCGTGCCTGCGTAGACTGCTACGACTGCGACTACAACTGCGAGGAATGCGACAGCAACTGACTGATCGCAGTCAGTGCCCCGCGGGGGTTAGGGAGGCGACAGCTTCCCTAACCCTTCTTTTTTGTGACAAAGATAGGCTTGGAATAATTATCTCGTAGCTGGTTTTCTTCAAATATTTTTTTGCCGTATCGATTCCACATTGTTCGTTTCTTACTCCATTCTTGTTGGCTTGCTCGGAATACCTTTACGAGCTGAATTAGAAGGTCGGGGAAATTGTTTGATTTGTTGTATTCATCACGAATCCATTTAACCAGCGGTAATGACGCTTGGAATGGAAATTTAATCCGTAATAGTCTGATCTCCGGATTGCCTGGGTAGTTTTCTGTTTTAAGCGCCCGACTAAGCGGTGCTTCATTAAAAAGAGCCGCAGTTATAGCTTCTTTAAGATAATGTCTGGCATCGGAAGATAATCTGCCTTCTTTTTCAATAGATTTCAGCATTTCAAATAGGACGAAGTGGGAAATTTCGTGGATTGCTACTCGAGAGAAGCTTTCAAGTCCTTTCCCGTAAACCCTGGGCAGAATAGAAAACGAAAAGCCCGACTTATTAAACGGTGAGAATGGGAGGAGAGTTGGTCTGGCAATGTAAGTGATCGGTTTTTTCCATCGAAAGCCCATGGATTTGCCAAGGGCTTCAAGGCAATGCTTCAAAGATCTTGTTGATATCACCGCATCGCTTTCGGCTTTTTTGATAGCCGTTCGATGAGTACTCATCATATTCTTGATGTATTTCTTAATGGCTGCTTTCGAATTAACTTCGGATTCGAGCAGTGTTTGTAACTTCGGATGCGCATTATAAATGAGATTTTTATGATTTGGATATTGGGGATGATTAAGAAACTTATAGAAAAGCCGAGTCTCAGAGAGCTGTGTCAATCTTTGGATTTTGATTTTCGGCAGAATCATATCTTTAATTATACATTATAGTTTCGCTCCAGAGTTTAGCTTTTGGTCAAAATTAGGCCCCTGTCAACACCCGGTTTGGGTTTGATTTCCTGCGTCTTTGGGCCGGTGCTGGCTTTTTCGTGGAAGGTGTGGTATAATGCAAGCAGTAGAAATGGAGAGGGTTCTCTCCGGCTTGTTGTCTCCTGGCCTGGGAGATGATAAGCGAAGTTTGTAAACAACAGGCCAGAGCCCTATAAGGGAGGGCGACATGCGCAAGATACTCGTCGTCGCCGCCGTCATGGCGCTGGCCTTTGCGGCGAGCGCGTGCAATGTGGAGGTGAACAGTCCCCTCACTCCGACGACGCCGCCAACTACGCCACCGGCTCAGTCTTCAGTCGTGGTCGTTCAGACCGTTCCCGGGGAGGGAGCGACGCTTCGCGCCAGCAAGGAAAATGTCACGGCCACCCTGGAATACGGGGTGTCTCAAGCCGACCTGGACGAAGCGGCCAGGACCGGGTCCACCATCTACGCGATGGCCTGTCTCTCTATAGATGGTGTGACTACCATCCCGGTCTGTACCTACCGGCAGGCATCGGGTGCATACGGGAGGGTAGAGCTGCTTCTCTCCCCCGTGAGTCCGGGCGAAACCAAATTCATCATCAGTGGACTTGGGATTCGCCCCTCGGGAGGGGGGTCGTCGAGCGAGAAGCAAATCGCTCGGGGCATCAAACCCATCGTGTTCAATTGGGTTAGCCCCTAGTGATGTGCCGAGTTCAAGGGGCCGCTTGCAGTATAAGCGGCCCTAATCGTTTATAAACTCATAAATTCACTTTTTATTTCTGTTATTTTTGTATCGGTTTATGTTATAATGGAAATATGCAGATTCAAAAAATGAAATACATCGTACCCGTCGTCCTTGGGATTTTATCAGTGCTTTATTTTTCCGCTTTCACCCTGGCGCCGGAAGCCTATGCCGCCAGCAATGTAATTTGTAATTTGGATGTAAGCGTGAATAATTCCACGGGCAACGTTACCATAAGCGGTACGGCGCGGGAGCAACATCCCGAGAGGGACCCGGGCCTTACCACGGTGGAGGTTTTCGATTCCGAAGATCTAGATGGCGGAGAATATGGCCAGGGGGATACTTCAGCTAATGCGAGCTATACCAAGCACTTTGAGAACAGAACCCACCGAGCTTATATAAAAGGAACCAGTATGGTCAATCCGGGCGGCAGTTCCAGTGAGTGTCAAGACCAGGAAGATTTTACAGTAGCTGTTTCGCAACCACCTCCGCCTCCTCCAGACACCTGCACCGTCGCCGTCCGCAGTAATCTCCCGACTGGCTGGACGGTAAGCGGCCCCAATAACTACTCCGGCACAGGCACCACCGCCAACTATATAAACGCTCCCACCGGCACTTACGATATCTCCGCGAGCAATATAGCCGGCTATACCAAGTCCTTCTCCCCGTCTGCCAGCCAGACCTGCTCCGCCGGCGGCACCACGACTTTCAGCATAAATTATACCGCCGTCGGCCAGACCCACC
>JBBUAX010000154.1:0-4889 GCA_038058515.1 Patescibacteria group bacterium | reverse complement strand
GGCGGCGAACTATATTATAAAAGGAAATTTTTATTCTCTGCGTCGCGGCGTGATTTGGCCGGAGGAAGAGTATAAACGCGGCATGCTGAAAAGAATTCAAAAAATATTCCAGTATGATTATTTTGTGGAAACCGGCACCTACTACGGCGGCACCCCCGAAAAATTGAGGTCGTATTTCAAACACATCTGGACTATTGAATTGGACGATAAGCTCTTTACAGAAGCCCAGCAGAGGCTATGTCAGTACAATAATATTGAATGCATTCATGGCGACAGCGGAGTTGTTTTGCGCTGGTTAATAAAGAAAATTGACAAGCCAGCCATATTTTTCTTGGACGGGCATTACTCCGGGTCGGGCACTGGTCAATCTGAAAACCCGATCGTGAAAGAGCTTGAGGCAATCGGCCGAAGTCCGGTAAAGACACACGTCATTGTTATAGACGACGCTTCCAGTTTTAACATTAAAGAAAGTGGAATTGCCCTGTCCGAGGTTATAAGGCGCATTGAGGAGATAAACAGGGACTACAAAATTTACTTTGATTATGATATGTTATTTGCTATCCCCTCGGACGAAGATAGGTTTTTCTGGCGGAAGATAGTTTATCCCGTCGTAATCAGATAAATAAAAGTTATGACCAATCTTTTTATCCCCATACTTTTGGGCACCGCCCGCGAAGGCCGGCAGTCGGAGAGGGTTGCTAAATACGTTTATGAGCAGGCCAAGGCCTATGGCCAGTTTGAGACCGAACTTTTAGACGTGAAAGATTTTGTCTCCCAGCCGAAAACCAGCATGGCCGCGGACGGCCCGATGGCCAAAAAGTGGAAGGAGACGATGGCGCGCGCCGACGGGCTTATAATAGTTTCTCCGGAATACAATCACAGCTATCCCGGCGAACTTAAATTGATGCTAGATGATTTGTATGCGGAGTTTAATCGCAAGCCGCTTGGCGTCTGCGGCGTCTCCGCCGGGCCATTAGGCGGAGCGCGCATGATTCAGGCCCTGCGCCTGGTAGTGGTAGAACTGCAGATGGTTAATTTGCGCAACGCGGTTTACTTTGCGGCAGTGCAGAATATCTTTGACGATAATGGGAACATAAAAGACGAAGCCATGGCCGGGCGGATGAAGACGATGTTTGACGAACTTATGTGGTATGCCCAGGCGCTCAAGGCGGCCCGAGGAGCAAAATAATTAATTGATATTTATGGCCGATAGATTAAGATGAGGGCGTTGTGGGGAGCAGTCGCCCCTTTAGCTTAGTGGTAAAGCAGTGGTTTCGTAAACCACAGACGCCAGTTCGATTCTGGCAGGGGGCTCACGGAATTTGACTTGAATTGAGATAAAGTTTAAAAATACATCCAGTGCCACTCCGCAATTTCTGCGGGGTAGGGAGGGATAGCAATGTCAGCCGAACTGAAACCCGGTCGCGGCGGCGTTCAGATGGCCATACGTCTGGGACACCAGTGGCAATGCATGACACCTGATTGCTGGAGGTCCTATCCAACCATTCCGTATGGTCTGGAAGGGCCGAAGTGCGGAGGGTGCGGCGGCACGCACTTTAAGGAGCTCCGGCAGGTTCTCCATGAGCTGGATGCGGGGCTCGCGCAGGCCGGTAGCGGCAAGGAAGGAGGTGGATGATGCCCCAAAGCGTGCAGTGGAAATGCAAAGCGTGCGACAAGCTCGTGGATGGGCCAGAGTGCACCAACTTCCGGATACTTTGTCCTTATTGCGGCGGCGGCCTGGAACTCACAGTGGCTGAGGTTGAGGCCGTCACCTCGGCCGAGAGCGAGCCGGAGGAACATCCCGATTTCTCCGCCTTTGCAGATTAGGCAGGAGGAATGCCGGTTAGAAAACGCTCCGTCGCGCAGGGTGCGGCGGAGCGTAGAATTTTGTGGTATATTTTCCACTGGGAGTATGAAGGAAATCATGGACTTACAAGAGTTAGCAGCCGAAGCCCGCCGATTGGGCGGGCGTCTTTGACCTGGTTAATAAAGAAAAAGAACTGCGGGAACTGGAAGCGGCGATGGCCGCCTCGGCTTTTTGGCAGAATAGAGTTGCAGCCGAGGAGAAGATAAAGCGGCTGGGCGAACTTAAAAATCTATTGGAGCGGTATGCGGAACTGGAAACAATACTCAAAACTTTAAAGGATGGCGTGGATGAGGGCGGAGACAATCTTTTTTTTGAGGCCCGGCGTAAATTCCGCGAATTGGAACTGCGGGAACTTTTTCATGGTCCCTACGACAAACAAGCGGCGGTGGTCGGGGTCTATCCTGGAGCCGGCGGTGAGGACGCTTCGGATTGGGCGCGGATGCTGTTTCTAATGTACGAAAAATACGCCAAGCGCCGCGGCTGGAAGTTCACCGTGCTGGACGACAATCCCAACCGGCGAACGGCGGAGATAAAAGGGGACTACGTTTACGGTTATTTGAAGGGCGAGGCCGGCGTGCATCGTCTGGTGCGCATCTCGCCGTTTTCCGCGCAGAAGCTGCGCCATACCTCTTTTGCTCTGGTGGAAGTCATGCCGGATTTGCCGCCGGTTGAAGAAAGCAAACTGCAGATTCCGGACAAGGACCTAAAATTTGAATTTTATCGCGCTGGCGGCCCGGGCGGGCAGAACGTGAACAAAGTGGAAACCGCGGTGCGGGTAGTGCATTTGCCGACGGCCATAGCCGCGAGTTCCCAAGCCGAGCGTTCCCAGATACAGAACCGGGGAAAAGCGCTGAAACTCCTCAAGTCCAAACTCCTACAACTTATGGAAAAGAATCAGACCCGAGAGCTTTCCGCCCTGCGCACCAAGGTCAAGCCGGAATGGGGTAATCAAATCCGCTCCTATGTATTGAATCCGTATCAACTGGTCAAAGACCACCGTACCGAAGCGGAAACGTCGCGCGTGGATGATGTGCTCGGCGGCGATTTGGACAAATTTATAGAGACCGAGGTACAATAAGAAACGCGATACGAATGATGCGAATGCCATGCGAATATGGCGAATAGATTAATAGATTATTTGTAGATTCGGATGTATTCGTAGATTAGTATCGCGATAGCGCAAGCGACCATGATTGCTTTCCAGAACGTCTATAAAATATACAACAGCCACTCCACCGCCCTGGAGGATATAAATTTGCGCATCAACCCGGGCGAGTTCGTGTCCCTGGTCGGCCGCTCCGGCGCCGGCAAGTCCACTATTGTCAAGCTCCTGATCGGCGAAGAAAAACCCACTCGCGGGCGGGTGCTTTTCGGCCAGTATGAGGTTAATAAGCTTAGGGACAACGAGTTGCCGGTTCTGCGGCGGCATATCGGCATAGTTTTTCAGGACTTCCGCCTTTTGCCGAATAAGACCGCCTACGAGAATGTGGCTTTTGCCCTGGAGGTTGCTGCCAGGTCGCAAGCGGAGATAAAAGAACTGGTGCCCCAGGTCTTGGACATGGTCGGCCTGGGTGACAAGGTTAATAATTTTCCGCGGGAGCTCTCCGGCGGCGAGAAACAGCGGGTGGCGATTGCCCGAGCCATGGTTCACCGGCCGGAGGTTATCATCGCTGATGAGCCGACCGGCAACCTGGACCCATTCCACAGTTGGGAGATAATAAACCTGCTCCAGAAGATTAATCAGCTGGGCACCACGCTCATCCTGGCCACCCACGAAAAGGACATCGTCAATATGCTGGACAAGAGGGTGGTGAGCTTAGACCGCGGCCGGATTATAAGGGACGAAGAGAAAGGCAAGTACATACTGGTTTAACCAACAACTTACAACTCACAACCGACAACGATGTATTTGAAGTATTTTAATGTGTCCCCGTCTCATGTTATAAGTTATGAGTCGTTGGTTGTTAGTTATTGACCATGTTTACCATCATCTCCCGCATAGTTCACTACGGCTTCCAGAGCTTTTGGCGGAACGGCTGGCCGTCGGCGGCAACCGTAGCCATCATGGTTCTGGCGCTTTTGGTTTTTATCGGTCTCATATTTTTCAATCATGTCACGGACGCGGCGGTGGCCTCCATCCAGAGCAAAATTGACATCAGTATTTATTTCAAAACCGATACTTCCGAAGATCAGATTTTGAACATCAAACGCTCCCTGGAAAGTTTGGCCGAGGTGGCGGAAGTGGAATACGTATCCACGGACGAGGCCCTGGTCCGCTTCAAAGAAAGACATGCCGAAGACCAGACCATCTCCCGGGCGGTTAGCGAGCTGAATATCAATCCGTTCGAGGCATCGCTCAATATCCGGGCGCGCAAGCCGGACCAGTACGCGTCCATCGCCGAGTATCTGGACGCCCCCAACCTGAGCCAATACATTGACAAGGCCAGTTATTTTGAAAACCAGGTGGTCATTGACCGGCTGGTGGCGATAATCAACCAGGTGAACCGCGGCGGGCTGATTTTGACCATCGTCATGGCCCTGATCGCCGGACTGGTGGTCTTCAACACGGTGCGTTTGGCCATCTACTCCAACCGCGATGAAATAAGTATCATGCGTTCGGTCGGCGCTTCCAATATCCTGGTGCGCGGCCCTTATATGGTGGAGGGGGTGATTGCCGGCGTACTCTCGGCGATTATGAGTTTAGTCGTGGCTGCACCCATTATTTACGCTATCGCGCCGTATTTCCGGGTTTTCATTCCCGGCCTGGACCTGTTTGCCTATTTCTATACCAATTTATTCAGCTTGCTTCTGTATCAGCTGATTTTCGGAATATTCGTGGGCGTATTCTCCAGCTTTGTCGCAGTGCGGCGGTATTTGCGGAACTAAGCCCCGTTAGAGTCCGCGCCCGCGCTGGCGCGCCCTCCGGGCCTTCAGGGCGGGCTGACTCTAATGGGGTAAACCCGGTTCGCGGTGCCCGGCCCCGTTTTTAGTATTTGTAAAACGGCAAAAACCGCAAACAGAT
>JBBUAX010000153.1:0-1520 GCA_038058515.1 Patescibacteria group bacterium | reverse complement strand
AGGGCGCGCCCACCTCACCCCATATGTTCAACCTTGTCGTAGTAGCCCAACAAACTCCGACAATCATACAACAGGCCTTGTTGCCTTTTCAGGGTAGCCATCCATTCATTGTCACCTTCTACGCCGACAATGTAACGGCTTCTACCCATGACGAGACCATACCAGAAGAAGCAAGGAGGAAAGTGATTGAGGCGGTAGAGCTCGAAACCCCCTTCCGTATCAATCCGAGAAAAACCCGTTACACCGAACTTCGCCATGGATCACCAAGTGTAACTGGTCTGTCTTTCGGCGAGAATGGACTCACCGTTCCTCAGAGAACCCAAAAAAAAGCAAGGGGGCTGATGCATTCGGCAACCCTCCGCCTTGACCCAGAACTAAGGTCGCAAGCCATGGGGTGGGCTGCTTACCTGCTCAACGTCTACGGCGGCATTGATCTGCTACCCATGCAAATCCGCGATCCGTACCTGAGACTCATGGCCGTTGTCCGGCCGCAATCCGAAAAGCGCCCATACTGATGGGCGCTCTGTTTTTTTGCGATAATTTTTAAAAAATTAATTTTAACACTACTCTAATTATACATTAAATATCTATTAAAAAAAGATCCACAGCTCTATAGAACCGTGGATATCAGACCCCCCTTCCCACCACAGAAGGCCTCGAGCTACTTGTCAGCTTTCGGCAGGAAACGATATCCTGCCGGAACTCGCAGAGAATCTGGGTTTTTGCCATCCCAGGAAATCTCGCCGCGAACAATGAGATCGGTAATCATGGGCTGGAACTTATGTTCCGCCTCATTGACTCGCTGGCCAAGCGTTTCTAACGTATCATTCTCCAAAATTGGGACAGGGTGGCGAAAAAACACAGGGCCCTCGTCGTAACGACTTGTGACAAAGTGCATACATACTGCAGAGTGAGTCAGTCGTCCCCTATGGAACGCTTCCAACACTGCTGCATGCACATGATGGCCGTACATCCCCGTCCCGCCGAATTCTGGCAAAGGACCAGGATGAATGTTGAATGTTGTCTTTGTGTCCAATCCCCTAACGGGCTTCAACCAGCCGGAAAGGGCGACAAAGTCAGCTTTATAATATTCAACTAACCACTGGTACCTTTTGACCGTCCGTGGAGGACCAAAATAACGGAACGGCACAATCGATGCGAGGGCTCGGCTGAAAACGCCTCCAAACCGGTGGATAGAAACAACCGCCACAATATTGGCGGAAAGTTCTCCCGTCCTGCTGGCCTCCACCAGTTTCTGAAATCCCGAGCCTCCTTCCTCTGGCTTTGAACCTCCCGAAGCGAACACTAACAACCTGGGCTTTGACATGGTCGATTCTCCGAACAAGGTTGTCAAACAGCTACCCCATATTTGGGCGACCGACGGGATTTGCACCCGTGATGATTCCTCCACAGGGAATAGTGTTGCTGCTACACCACGGCCGCCAAATTTTATCTTATCATTCTTGTCGCAACTACTGAACGAAGCTCGAACCTTTTTTGAACGGAAAATGCTCGAATAG
>JBBUAX010000152.1:0-4303 GCA_038058515.1 Patescibacteria group bacterium | reverse complement strand
AGTCGCCGAGCGAAGCGAGGCGAACCAAAACTCTTTGACTTTTCCTACGTGGTGCTGGGGGGGAGAGTCGAACTCCCACAGGATTGCTCCCACGGGCTCCTAAAACCCGCGCGTCTACCGATTTCGCCACCCCAGCATTCTTTGATTGCCAATTCCCTGCCTGCCGACAGGCAGGCGCCACCTGCCCAGTCACCAGATCGAGCACTGCAAAGCAGTTGGCTCTTTCTTGTGTGGAACTATCAAACTAGAACCCGTCTATCTCTAAGTATCGCTAACTATAAGCGTCAGGCCCTGTTTCAGAAAGAGTAGTGCTCGGCTCGGTGCTGGGCCTGCCCCTGTAAAATATTGCTGTTTCCAGCCCTATTTTGCAACCGATTCATCATACCATAAAACCTTGACTTTTTCATATTTATATGCTAAAATGTAGACCTAAGCTTCATTGACAACGCCCCCGCCAAAAGCGGTGCGGCTACATATAAGATTCTGAAACGAACCGACTTCAACCGCGCCCTGCGGCGCACACTTGTGCGCCATAAGGCGCAGGGAGGATTTCCGTGACAATAATGGCAACAGGATTATGCCTGGTACTCTTCGCCATTGCCCTTCTCGTGCTTCATCTCAAGGAGGGGCGGATGGAAGTTGAGCCCGGCAAGGCGGTGGCACTGCGAAGCATCTGGCCTATCGATAACGTCGGCGTGCTCATGCCGACGGGAACCAGATTCTTCTCACCGCTATTCTGGAAGAGGTTCACGGATGTGGACCTACAGAATCAGCCGTTCGACCCAGAGCCGGCCAGCGTCATCATGCAAGATGGCGTGGAGCTGGAATTCGACTACGTCTTTGACACCTTCTGTGTCGGGGACTGGCCGAATGACCGGGCCGCAACCGAAGAAGCCGTGGTCAAAGCGGTGAGCCGCATTGACTACGGCAAACGCAAGGAACTCGTGCTTACGCGCCTGGCCCACTATATCCAGGCCGCGGTGGCTGGCTTCACCTCCGTTGACGCCACCGGCAACGGCAAGGTGAATTTCCTCCAGCAAGTGGAGAACAGCATCAACACTGCCCTCCAACACGAATGGAGAGAGTGGGGAATCCGCGCCCATGTTGAGTCGGAAGACATCAACCGGCCAGCCGCATTGCGTGCGGCTAGCGAAGCTGAAGCCGCCGCCGGGGCACGAGCTCAAGCCCTGAGGAAGATCGCTGAGGGGCAAGCCGATGCCTTCAAGAAGATCGGCGACGTCACTGGCGCCACTCCAGACGAGGTCGTCAAGTGGATGTCAATCCAAGGCGCTGCGGAAGCCCTCAAGGGCGCACTGGAAGCCATGAGAAAGGGGAAGTAAGATGCGCATCATTCGCATCATTCTCGTCGTCAGCGCGCTCATCCTGCTCCCCTTCTTCTACTGGCTGGGGGGACTTGGAGGCGTACTCGTCGGGACCATTCTCACCGCGGCCATTGTGCTTCGGTTCCTCGCGTTCATGGGCTCACTGGCGCTGGGCGCGGCGCGGACACTGGTGAACCTGACCATCGCTATGGGCATCGTTGCCCTTCTCCTGTGGACGATTCCGGGCGGAGGACTGGGGCAGGCCATCAGCGCCCGGTTCACGTCCTGGGCAACTGGAGATAGTGTTGGCCAGCAGCCCTCCTACACGACCATCACCCTAACCGACACCGAGTGGCTGGAGTTTCACCTTCCACCGCTCGGCGAGTCCTTTTTCTACGCGGAGGCGGGCAAGACCGCCCATCTCCGAGTGAACGGGGAGCTGTTCGTGGTTCATCCCGACGGGAGAATCACGAAGGCCGACGACACCTCTAACCGGCGGCTGGACAGCACGCCGGAGCCAAACGGAGGAACGGTTTACCTCCGGGGCATCAGCCCCGGCCGGACCCGGATGAAGGTCACCTTCCGGGCCAAGAGTTAGAGTGATCGAGTAAGACGAACGGCCGACTGCATGCGCAGCCGGCCGTTTTACGTTTCGGGAGCCAGTCAATAAACTACGGCGTCAAAAACTGCTTAAGCAGGGCAGGTATGCCGTAAGCCAGGATAGCAACTACCATAGCAATGACCGCATAGAGCATCTGGCGATTGGCTGTTTTCACCTGCTCCGCATTGCCGCCGGCGGTAAGATAGAGAAAGGCGGCGTAAATGACTGCGGCGATGGCCACTACCCAAAATACTCGCGCGAACCATATTTGGATATTGTCCAGCACCTCAATAACCTGGTCTTTGTTCTGAATCGGCGAGGTTGGCGGCGCAGTTA
Organism: Patescibacteria group bacterium; assembly: GCA_038058515.1. Taxonomy (GTDB): domain Bacteria; phylum Patescibacteriota; class Minisyncoccia; order UBA6257; family 2-01-FULL-56-20; genus JBBUAX01. The sequence continues at coordinate 2,044 of JBBUAX010000152.1, read as the reverse complement.
GGGCGCCGACCACAAGCGGCAGAGCGTACACGACGACCAGGGCACACAGAAACACCGCTGAAAGAGTTCGCATGTTGAAACTCAAGAAAGAACGACCTTTGGGATATGGATTTAGCTTGGTTCTCATATAAATATGATAGCAAAAATATCCGTAAAACCAAAGACCCTCCAACTTTAGTCAGAGGGTCTTATGGTTGTAGTACGAACGAAACCGGAACTAACCTCACAATACATGCTTCCGCGTAGATCAGCGTTGTAATCAGCGCATATCCGCTTCTATATGTGATGTAGAAGCGGAGCCACGCTGAACGGCACGCAGAATGACGCCGAAGAATGGTACTTGGAGATAATTTCTAATTACTGCCTACCCAGCACGGTTTCTACCAACTTCGGCAAGCCGTAGGCCATAAGGCCGACGATAATGGCAATAATGGCGTACAGGAGCTGATGATTGGCTTTCTTCACTTTCTCCGCATCGCCGCCGGCGGTAAGGTAGAGGAATCCGGCATAGAAAACGAAGACGGCGGCCAAAATCCAGAAGAGGGTCGCCAACCACTGCAAAATCTGCTCGACGAGCGTAATCACTCCCTGACCGCCAGTTATCGGTCCGGTTCGGCTCGGCGGAGGCACATACGGCGGGTCGTAAGCGAAGACCGCGATCGGCAAAACCATCATGACTAACAGCACCCACGGAGCTAATTTATTGACTATCTTCATTGTTTTTGCCCAATATTCTCGACCTTTTCAGTATCTTTACGGATATGATAGCAAATTAATAGGATTTATCCACTGCCCACATTTATCAGAAAATTACACCGCCTCCATACACCCCGCCGCCGCGGGAAAGGATATTGAAAAGCAAGTAGGGCAGCCCATAGGCAAAGAGCCCCACGATTATTCCAATCACCGCCCATTTCAATTGTTGGTTGGCTTTCTTCACTTTCTCCGCATCGCCGCCGGCGGTAAGGTACAGAAACCCGGCATAGAAGATAAAAGCGACGGCCGCAATCCAGAAAAGATAGGCAATCCAGATGAGCAACTGACCGGCAAAATTTATAAAGCCCTGCCCGCTTTGTATGGGCGCATTGCCCGCACCGGGTATGGGCACTGCTGTAGGATAGTCGGCAGCTGTAATTTGAAACATATATTCGATATGTCTTGATGTTTTAGACCTTTTATGTCTTATGCCTAGTGTATGCGTTTATTATTCCACCCCCCCATTACTTCCTCAGCCCCCGCCGCCAATCGACAAAAAGGTGTTTATGAGATTAGGCAGACCGAAGGCCAAGAGACCTACAATTATCGCCACCACCGCCCACTTGAGCTGGCTGTTGGCTTTTTTTATCTGCTCCTGATTGCCGCTCGCAGTTAAGTATAGGAACGCCGCATAGAAAGTAAAAGCGATAGCCGCCAGCCAGAAGATGTAAGCGATTATGCGAACTATGCCGCCCAAGATAACAAGGATGCCGCCAGGACTCGTAATTGGCCCGGCCGCACCGGGCGGCTCAACCGGCGTTACATCGGTGTATTGCGCGGCGGAGACCAAGGCAAACCCCGCAATCAGCACGACCGCAACCGTAAGAGTGATTAATTTCTTGTTTTTTATCATTGGAAGATGCTTTTGATAATGAAGTATACGCCGTCGGCCACCAGAATAGCCAGGAAGCCGATGACCGCGTAGAAAATCGTCTGACGACCTTTTTTGAATTTTTCCGGATTGCCTCCGGCGGTAAGTATTTGGAAGCCGCCGATTAAAATCATAACCGTAAGCACCGGGATGGCAATAGCATAGAGAGCGGAGGCGATTTTATTCACCACGCAGTCCAGTTTGTCGCAAGCGATTGGCGGATCAATCTTGATACTCACCGGACCGGTTGGAACCGGCGTGGGATTGGTCGGAACCGGCGTCGGCTGGGCCAGCGCCTTGTTTATCAGAATCCCTACTTGAACTAACCAGATTGGCATTGAGTTAATTATACAATATTAATTCGGTGGTTAAAGCTAATTACAGCCGCACGGTTGATTGTCAACGTTGCAGTGCACG
>JBBUAX010000151.1:0-1709 GCA_038058515.1 Patescibacteria group bacterium | reverse complement strand
CGGACACCAAGCTGGGTATCGGCCCGACGATTGAGAACGGCTTTTATTACGACTTTTTGTTCAAAAAACCCATTTCCCCGGAAGTTCTGCCGGAACTGGAAAAACTGATGCGCGAATTCATCAGCGGGAAATTGGAGTTCAAGGGCAAAGCCGTCTCCCCTGCCGAAGCCAAAAAGGTATTCTCCGCCGGAGGCGGATCCGCCTTTGGCGGAAAAAATCAGCCGTTCAAGCTGGACCTGATCAAGGAGTTTGTCAAAGGCAAGAAAAAACTCACCATCTATGAGACCCGCACCCCTAAAACCTATAACCTAAAACCTATAACCTACTTTGTAGACCTATGCCGCGGCGGGCATGTGAAAAACACAAAAGAGATTGACCCGCAGGCGTTCAAGCTCACCCATCTCGCCGGCGCTTACTGGCGCGGGGACGAGAAAAACCCGATGCTCACCCGCATCTACGGCGCAGCTTTCAATACCAAAAAGGAACTGGAGGAACACCTGCATATGCAGGAGGAGGCCAAAAAGCGCGACCACCGCAAACTGGGGCAAGATTTGGATTTGTTCGTCTTCCGAGATGAAGTCGGCCCGGGCCTACCGCTTTTTACAGAGAAAGGCGCGACTGTCATCCGGGAAATGGAGCGCTTTATTATAGATGAGGAAATTCGGCGCGGCTACCGCCATGTGCGCACGCCGGATCTGGCGCGGGTGCGGCTCTATGAAATCTCCGGTCACTACCCGTACTACAAAGACACAATGTATCCGGTGATGCAGGTGGACGAAGACAAGCTGGTTCTCCGGCCCATGACCTGCCCGCATCACTTCATGCTCTACAGCGCCAAGCCGCACAGCTACAAAGAATTGCCCCTGCGCATCGCGGAGGTAGCCAAACTTTACCGCTACGAGAAATCCGGCGAATTGACCGGCCTTATGCGCGTGCGCAGTTTCTGCCTGGCTGATTCCCATATTTTCTGCACCAAGGAGCAGACCGCGGAGGAGATAAAGAAAGTTATCGAGCTTATTGATTACGCCGTCGGCCAGTTCGGCTTGGTCAAGGGCAGGGATTATGCCTACCGCTTGTCCCTCGGCGACCCTAAAAACAAAAAGAAATACTACAACGACCCCAAGGGCTGGCGCGAAGGCGAAGAAACCCTGCGCCAAGTTTTGAAGTCAATGCGCGCGCCTTTTGACGAGACCAAAGATGAGGCGGCGTTTTACGGGCCGAAGATTGACGTGCAGATGAAAAACATTGCCGGCAAAGAGGAAACCGCCTTCACCGTCCAATATGATTTTTGCCTGCCGGCGCGATTCAAGCTCAAATATATAAACTCCAAGGGCAAAGAAGAACAGCCCATAGTGGTGCATCGCGCATCTATCGGCGCGCTGGAGCGAACCATGGCCTTGCTTATAGAAAAATATGCCGGCGCGTTTCCGCTGTGGCTTTCTCCAGTTCAGGCACAAGTACTGCCGGTAAGCGAAAAGTTTGAGAAGTATGCCCGAGATATATTCGAGATGATTCGGGGGCAAGGTATTCGAGTTGAGATTAGCGATTCTAACGAAACTCTCGGCAAACGCATCCGCCAGGCGGAGATGCAGAAGATCCCTTATATATTGGTTGTCGGCGAGAAAGAAGAAAAAAACGGCACAGTCAACGTGCGGCAACGCGGCCCCGCCGACACTAAAGCTATGGCGGGTAAGCAGGAGGGAGAAACG
>JBBUAX010000150.1:0-2019 GCA_038058515.1 Patescibacteria group bacterium | reverse complement strand
CAAGACTTCAATTATCTGGCGGGAATCCGTAATCCTCTGGTCGCCGACCGGGGAAATAGTTTTAACTAATGGCGCCTGCATATCTATCTTCGGAGAAAGGAGAAAGGACCATTTGAAACTGTCTCCAAAACCGCTGCCACTCTCTGGCTCTGAGCTGCCGTAGGAAGTGATTCTGGCCGAATTATTGCTGCAATCCACATTGCATTGCATGCCCGCATTTAAATCATAAGCTGAACGGCCGGAAGTGCCGTTTCCTGAGCCAGACTGGCCTTGAGCCGAACCCACGGTCTCTCCGTTTTCTTCGTAGGTGTCAAAACTGCCATTTAAGGAATTACCGCTTAAATCAATGATGCCGTCTGAACCATCAGCTACCGGATAGAATACGGTTTTTCCGCCTACCGTCTTTTTGCAACGGCCGTCACCGCTGTCTGAACCGCCCCAAGAAGCGCAACGGGCATCGCCTGATCCCGCTAATTTAGCCGCTATGATTTCCACGCTGTACGGCGTAGGCGCGGCAGATCCGGAAACCACAGGCCAACAGTATATCCTGTCGCCGCAACTATTCACTCCGCATTCGATATTACCCCTTAATTCAATCGTGCGGTACTGGTTTGCCACTTCCATAGTGTAATTACTGACTGTCGTCAGTCCTTGAAGAATGGTCAGATTATCTTCTACGGCCGTAGGATCTATGGCTTCATTAAAATTGATTTGAAAAATGGAATTACGGAAAGGGTCCTGGCGTCCGGAAACGGTTTGATTGATATCCCCATTAGATCCGGCTGAACTCATGGAAAAGAATACATCGCCTGAAGGAGTGCCGTCTCCCTTCAGCCAAACGAAAGCATATGCCTTGCTGGCTGTTCCGACTGTCTTAGTCGTGAATGTTAAGGAATCGCCACCGGCTTTAAAATCACTTGGCAAGCCGGCGATTATTGCATCAACAATGTTTTCTTTGACTGTCTCCATATCTGCGCTGACATCAATATCCTGGCCGTAGACCAAGGTTTTTATGGCTGTGCCGCTCTTTTTGACTTGCAGTCTATCGCCATTATTTTCAGCTTGGAGATTGGCGGTCCAAGAATTGCCTCTGGATGCTTGGGCGCTGATAGTTATAGTCAGCCCATTGGCGGAAAAACTTTTTTCCTGATCCTGAAAAAGCCCGCTATCCCGAAACTCAACATCTCCAGGCCATTTAGCCATTATTTTCCCGTCGCTGGAATTAATGGAAATTTCAAGATTGCCTGAATCACTCCCCGTGTATGTTCCAGTACTGCTTAAACTGGCGCTAGTATCTTCGCCTTTAACAAAATTTCCCACCAAAGCATCACTCTCGGCTTCAAGCTCGTTTTCTACGGAAACCGTAAAAGTCGTCGGCGTAGGCGCTCCGGCAGCATAGTCATCGCCCTCACCATCCGGGTAAGGATAAACGCCAGACAAATCTTTCACTTCCGGCGGATCTAAATCTAATTTTCCGTTAGTGGTGAATCCCCAGGCATATTGGTTGCCGGAGAGCATGGAGAAAACGGAATTGTCCGGATTAGCCACTGTCCTGATGCCTTCCGACAAAGTCACTTTGAATTTAGTATTCTCATTCAAGGCTCCTAAGTATTTGGATGCCACGAAGACAAAGGTTCTTTTGTCTGAGGTTTCCCTTACTACGCTGCCGGCAAAGGCTGTCTTGCCGTAATCCTCGCCGTCATCCACGCAATTTCCTGTATCGTCTATCTCGCAGATCTCCACATTCTTCATGGCTTCATTGTCACATTTGCCATCTTCGCTAGTATCATTACAAATTGTGTCTGATTTTATCTGCTCCTTAAAAGTCACGATGATCCTGGTATTAATAGGGATGTCTGTCGCATTCGGCGCCGGGTAGACGCTTTCGATCGGACCGCGGCCGATGCCCCAACGGCCAAGATCGCCCAAACCTCCGGGACCGCGATCATTCCCTCCGCCCGTGCCGTAAAAATTGCCGGTTAAAGAGCTGATAATGAAGGAAGCGATGGCAAAAGCCGA
>JBBUAX010000149.1:8864-18901 GCA_038058515.1 Patescibacteria group bacterium | reverse complement strand
AGACGATGAGATAACCTAAGCTGGACATGAAAGTCGCCGCATCTTTAAGCAGTCCGATGACCATGACGTAGGGACCGCCGGTGCACGGGAATTCGCACAGACCCACCAGCACTCCCAGCGCAAGCGCAGTCGGCAGAGTCGCGTATTGCATCAACTCCGCAATTTTAGAATGGGCCGCGCGCGGGATACGGAGCTTCACCGGGAAGCGCGGGAAGAACTCGTTCACTATGTTGATGAGCCCCAGAAGGACAAGCAGTGTAGCCCCCAACTTGGCCATAAAGTGCGGTGTGCTGAAGAGGTGTAGCGTCCCCAAAAGCCCCAAGCCAATGACCATATAGGCGATGAAAATGCCGGCGACATAGACGCCGCCTATAGCCAGCACGTCCCGGCGCAGTTTGCCGATACTGAAGAGAAAGGCGATAGTCAGAAGCAGAATGGAGAAGGCGCAGGGATTGATGCTGTCAATGAGCGCGGACACCAGAACCAGCGGCAAGAGCCACGTCCCGCCGCCGGACGCCTGCCACAGTGCCGAGGCGCCAAATGGACTGCCGCGGAAGAATACCGCACCGGCCACCAGAACAATGCCGAGAGTAATAACGATTAAAAGTTTTTTACTCATGGATTTAGGGGGTTACCGTAGCAGAAAAGCTAAGCTCCAACGGCTGGGCATTGCCGCTTTCCACATAGACGCTGCGCTCCACTCGTCCGACGCCCGCCGGACCATGCGCCGCTGGGTCAAATACTACTTCCACCGTAGCTTCCTCGCCCGGGGCCACTGTCCGGTTGATGGCCGGCACGAAGCCATGACCGGGCATACCGAACGGACCGATGCTTCCATCGCGGGTGAATAGCCGCGCCGAAGTGCACATGCACTAGGTGTATACCTTGCGGATGGTAATCGGTTCCACGCTATCGTTCTTTAGCGAGAATTTACGGCTAACCTCACCGCTAGCCATGGAGATGGAGCCAAAATCGTAGTACGGCTCCGCAACTTTTAGCGATGCCTGGATACCCCCGCTCGGAACCGGCGCCGGATTATCCGTGTTCCCGGAACGAGCCAGAAGGAATATGCCGCCGAGGAGAACGATGGAGATTAAGAGGGTGATTGTGATTTGTTTTATTGATTTCATGGTAAATGGAACTTAACTAAAAAACCGCCCTTTAGCTATCGGCCGGAAGCACCAACGCCAAGCGTCGGCTAATCCCGGCCTAAATCAAGGTGGCTGCAGGGTCGCGCTTCTCGTGCAAAGTCAGCCAGCGCAAAAAACGCGCCGGACGCGGAGAATATTCATCTCGCCGCCGAATCACGGCGGACTTATACGTGAACACTAATCTGGGGACGGTAGATGCCAAGGCCATAACTAAAACCAAAACCAGCACGCTCCATGCCGAGGCAACCACTGCCGCTACCGCCGTGGACAAGCTGCGGAATGCTTGAAGGTGAGAGTCAATGTGTTCCAAAACGCCAATGGTGTGGCATATGCCCGTCATTATTCCGCCGTCATTGCACCCGGTCATGGCGCCAGCGCTATTACTCATTAATCTAAAACCGAAAAGCGCCGCGGCCAGAATGCCGACTAGGGCTAAAAACATAACAAGTTGCCGCCCAATATCGGAATGCATACCTATATGATAAACATCAACAAACTTTCTGTAAAGTGCACTTATAAAAAGATGCGGAGCCCGTTGAAGTCGTCTCTGGGCTCCGCTTGTGGACCGCTCGCGGCGTCACGCTTCAGGCCGTGGAAGCCGCGTTCGCGTCCTCGACGGTCGGCGTCTCCGCACCGGCCGCAGCCGACTTGGCCTGCGCGGCAGCGAGACGTTCCTCGAGGCCCTTGAGCACCGCCTGGGCGTGACTCTGGTTGCCGCTAGCGACGTTCTCCGCCACGAACCTGCAGGCCTCAATCACGGCCAGCAGCTCCTTGGGCGGGACGATGCTCAGATCCAAGACGCGGAGGATGCCGCTCAGCTCCCCCATCTTGAAATCGTCCCCGCGAACGCCGACGATGGCCGTCGGCAACAGCCGACGAATCGTCTCATGAAACGGCCACGGCGCCTGTGTGTCGCTCATGTGCACCTTCCCTGCGGCGTAAATGCCGCTATGCGATTCTGCCTATCTTATACATACAGCTAACCCGGCGGAGTGTCAAGAAATCACCTGCCGGAGGGAATTAGGCCATAAACAAACCGACAAGGTGGGGCCGAATTATACTTAGCGAGGAGTAGAGACGAAATCTATTTATGATTAATTTTCTGCCAGAGCCAGATGATAAGCAGAACCCCCACCGCCAGATACACCAGCCAGGTGAGGAAGCCAAGGGAGCCAAACCAGCCCATGCCGCCCCAGCCCATCATCGACCCGTAACCGCCATAATCCATCATGCGAGCATTATAGCATAGTCAAAACTCCCACCCTTACCTCCACCGGAAAATATTGTGCTTGATGAACGCCCAAGTCGGGAACTCCATAAAGTGCATAATATATTCTTGGGCGATTTTAGGGATGGCGGCAATGGCAAGTATCACCCAGAGCTTTTTCCGGCTGTCCACCGTAAAGCCGGGCAGGAATTGTTTGAGGCCGGTAATAATAAGATAAAAATTCTCAAAAATGTTCGGCGCAAAAAGTATGACCTGGCGCACCCGTGTCACCTCAAAAACTATAACACCCACCAGCCGCCAGAAGAAAAGAGTCAAAGAGACATTCCGTGCCAAAATATCCCGCCAGCTCCAGGCGACATAGACCTCCAACGCCAGATAGTAGGTATCAAAGAGTTTGTCTATGGCGTGGTAATCCTGGCCGGCAAAAAATCCCCAGCCAAAAGCATCTAAAAGAATCACATCCGCCGCATCCGCGGCAATGGCCAGGAGCGCGCCCCAAAACGGCCAGCGCAGAATGCCGATGGGCACAAGTAATCGCAGAAAGATGACAACTATGGGCGCCATACCAAACAAAACGACATTCTCACATTCTCAAGAATGTGAGAATGTTTTAATAAACTTATAAAACTCTCGACCGTAAGGCGAAAGGGTATGAACCACTCTCCTGCCCTGATACTTCTTATCCACCAAACCGGCCTGAACCAGTTTAAGGGTGTGCCCGGAGATGGTTTTAAAATTGCACCCCAGAACCTTGGCAATTTCTTCCAGGGCGATACCGCCGCTTTCAGCGATTAAGTTTAGAATGTCAATGCGCCGATGGTTGGCTACGCCCTTGAAATGCCGCTCCAACTGCTTGGCCGTCTTAATCTTTCTGTTCACATTTGAATTATACCACAGCACCACAACATTCTCACATTCTCGAGAATGTGAGAATGTTGTGGGTGGCAACGGTTGACGCAATTACACATATGGCTTATAAATCAAACCAGCATAGGGGCGTGTTTCGCGCTCCGGGGAGGACAAGGTGAATAAAGGCATCCTGGCGCTCGGCGGCGGCGTCGCCATACCCATGACACTCGTTGCCGGCATCATCGCCGGCAACATCATTGCCACCGAGAGGGAGGCGAACCGCTGCGACGCGGCGCTCGCCGAGGTGGAACAGAACACCGTCGGCTTCCCGGCTGACTACGAGGGCCTCGCCGATGGGCAGTATCTCGTGCGGGAACTCCTGCCGAACGATCTCGGCATGGCCGATGAGCGAGTGGCATACATCTATCGCATTCTGCCGCTCACGACCGCGCGGATGCTGGTCAAGGGCATCCCCGAAGGGCTTTTCGTGGAGGGCGCCACCTTCAAACTCCGCGAGGGCAGGATGGTGACCAAGACGGAATTACCGCCCATCACGTCGCGCTAGGCGCGACCGCAAGACAAGAGGCCGCCGGACTGAAATGTGTTCCGGCTGTCTTGCTCTTTTTTATGAACCTATCTCCCTCACCACAGCACCCCGAGCGCGAATATAATGAAAAACACGGCGAGCCACGCGGCGATATAGAGAACAATTTGGACTGCTTCGCGGCGGCGGTCGCCAAAGAAAAGCTGGATGGGGTATATAAAACACCCTATCCGTTCCGTAGACCGAAATGCGCTACAGCCCCAAAATCGAATTATATGAAGACAAAAAACTGGGGATGATAAAAGCTAGACCGATAAGCGGCAGAACAACCATAGCTACGCTAATTATGATAATCCAGAAGAATATCCTTTTTACCGTGTCTATTGAATGTTGAATAGAATCTATTTTCTTTTCCAGCGCGTCTATTTTTTGAGTTAATTCATCCATGTTGCTGTTTATTCTACCATTTTCCACTGGACCCGGCCGACCGAACCGTCGGTGAGCCGTACCTTAATGCCGCGCGGGTGCCGCGCCGCGGAAGTAAGGATTTCCTGCACCACGCCCTGCTTAAAGTTATTGGTGCCGTAATTCTCCTTTTCAATTATCCATACCACGTCGCCGATTTTTATCTCGCTCCGGGCCGGCGGGCTAGGATTGTCGTTGCTACGGACAAACATATCTGCTATAACAACATAAAAAAATTTGGGTCTTCCAGCTCTAAAACGGCTTAACTGGCAAAGCTATGAAAAAACTGGCGCCTTTGTTCGCTTCGGACTTGAACCAAATTTTTACGCCGAGGAGTTTGACGTATTCCCGGCTCAGATAAAGTCCGAGTCCAGCGCCAATCACGTCTCCGGGCACATTAGCTCCACGGAAGAATTTGGTAAATACAAGCGCTTGCTGTTCAGCCGGAATGCCAATGCCGGAATCCCGAATTTCTAACAAAACTTCTTTGTCTTGAACACCCATGGAGATCTCCACTACGCCCTTTCTGGGACTGTAGTAAACTGCATTTTCCACTATTTTGGTTAAGACCTTTTGAAGCAGAACCGAGTCGGTATAAACTGCCGCCGTTTCTGAAACCGGGGCCGCCATTATTTCTACCTCCCGCTCGGCTGCGGTCTTTTGGAGAGCTCTTAGGGTTTCGGAAATGAGCGAACTCAATTTAACTTCCGTGCGTTTGGGAATTACCATACCTTGGTCTATCTCTGAAACCTCCAAGAGGTCGGTGACTAATTTGTACACGTTCCGCAAGGAATGATAGACAATCTCTATGTCTTTCTTTTGAGCTGAGGGGTCGTTTTCGCTTAGCGCAAGCTCCGTGTTCCACAACGCCTCCGTAACCGGGGTGCGCAACTGATGCGAGGCATAAGCGAAATCGGAGCGGAGCATTTGCGCTTCTTTCTCTCTGGAAACGTCCCGAAAGACAATAATCGCACCTATTACTTTTCTTCCATTATCAAAAATAGGCGCGGCGCTATCCCCCACCGGTACTTCCTTGCCGTCTTTTCTTAAAAGTAGCGTGCTATTCCCCATCAACTGAACTTGGCCTAAAGACATAGCTCTTTCAATAAACTCTATGTTTTCTTTTCTGTCCTTCTCGCGGATAAACCGCATTATTTCGCGGAAGGGCTTGCCCAACGTCTCCTCTCCCGGCCAGCCGGAGATTACCGTAGCCGCCTTGTTCCACAGAATAATGTTCCAGTAACGGTCAATAGCCACTACCCCATCACCTACGCTTTCTAAAAATGTCTTTTCTCTTTGACGAGCGGCGTTCACTGTATGAATGCTCCATACAATAACGTAACCTACCGCGCCAGCGAGAACCACAAAAAGCGCGTAAAAGATTAGGCTGACTTGAGATACTTGTCTTCTGGTTGCGAAAGCAATTGCCGCTGGCTGCTCAACGACTGCTCCCCAGCCATATTTGGAGATGGGCGCATAAGAAATTACAACCTCTTCCTGGTTATCAGCCGGGCTGGGGCCAACTTCAACGCCGATTTGTCCCTGCAGCACTTTCTGAACAATGGAGAAATTTGAGAAATCAGCTATTTCTCCTTGGGGTGGAAATCTGGGATGATTGGCTGCGTGCCCGTTTCTATCCACGAAGTACACAAATCCCGACTGACCAATCTCTACGCCACTGGTCCATTCCACCAAGGTATCAAGCCGCACTTGAAGCACCAGTATGCCCAATATTTTTTGATTTTCACCTTTAATGGGGGCTGCTGTCGCCACCACGTTATATTGCGGCGGCGCCGTCCTTTTATATATTTCGGAAACGTAGGGCTCCCAATTTTTACTCACTCCTTTGTACCAATCTCTGAAAGTAAAATCCTTTCCTCTTACCCCGGGAAGTTCCGGCGTATCCGCGAGAAGTATCCCCTGGGCATCGGTTAAAAACAGGCGCTCAATGAAAGGGAAATCCCCGGGGACACTCTCCAGTATTTTTACCGCTTCGTTCCATTTCCCTTCGCTAATAAACTGCCGGAATTGCACCCGGGTTGCAAGAGATATGGCAATATCGGTCAGGCGGTCAAACTGCCCTTTGAATGTCGCCGCCGAAAGGTAGGCCACCGCTTCTCTTCGGGATAGGGCCTGTTCGGTCAGTACCTTTTGCAATCTTTGATAACTGAAATGAGCGACAAAGATGAGTGGCGCGACCAAAAGAAAGAAGACAGAAAGATGAGCAAGCCCATCTCGCCATTTTGTTCCGGAAACGGAGCCAACTAACTGTGTAAATGGCCGCTTCACTCGGTAAATAATTTATTCAGTTCCGCCTGGGTCTCGGGTCCCACAGAGCCGGCAACGGGCAATCCATATTGCGCTTGAAACATCGCCACTGCCTGTTCGGTAGCCGTAAGGAAGTTGCCCGTGATCGGTCCGGAATAAACCCCAAGCTTGGTGAGCCACTCTTGAAGCAGCTTCACTTCCTCGTCGTTCTTTAAACCGTAGGAGAGTGTTCGCGTAATCTGCCGCACCTGTTTCGAAACAGCGGTGACCGGTTTCGTCGGCGGCGTCACAGCGACCGAAGGTGCTGCCAGTTGATTCAGTTTCGCGCGCGTGAACGTCCCTACATACCCGGTTGGTTTATCAAAGCCAGCCGGCTTTAGCACCTCCGCTGCATAGACTGACTGAAAATTCATTACCGCGGTCTTAGTCAGCCAGAAAAAGTTCCCGGTGACAGGACCGCTATACATTCCGAGTTTGGTCAACGACTCCTGAAGCGCGGTAACGTCAGAATCATTGGTCATTCCGAAGAAAAGATTTTTGTTGAATTGCCCGATAAACGCCGGAGTGGTTCCAGTGGGTGTCGTGGACACCTGGTTGACATTGGTTGATTCATTTCCGGCTGCATCAACCGAGCGCAACGTATAATAATATGTAACATTATCCTTCAATCCTTTATCCTCTTGAGCCGATTTGGACACGTCGGCGAACACGACGCTGCCCATATCGCCGGCTTTTGTGGAACGATAAATTTTAACGTGATGGAAATCCGCGGTCGGATTAACCCAACTCAATAAGATACTGCCGCCGCCCGGGGCCTTCGCCGTTACCGCGCTCGGTGCGGGCGGAGGCACAATATCGGCTGGCGCCACCAGCGCAAAGCGCGTCAGATGTTTTACCCGGGCAATGACCACTTTTTTCTCTTTATCAATGGTGTAATTATCAAGCTTTATCCAACCGCCGGTTGACTCATCAAAATAGCTCGGCACCAGTTTGTCTTCGGTGGTCTGGAACGCTTTCAGGTCCTCTTCCTTATACGGCAGTACTATCTCTATTTCTTGCTGCAGCTGCTTCACCTCTTTGCCGGCCTGGTCTTTAATGGCTATATCATAGACGGTGCCTACCACTTTGGCCGCCGCCTGGGAGGGCGCATCGACGGTTGGTTTGAAGCTGATGTTTACCATACCCTTGGAAGCGGCGGCGCCCGAAGGCATAACCATTTTCGCACCATCTTGAGTTTGGGCAACAATCGGCCGTAAGGCGCTCTCCGAAATTTCAACTGGCCGGGATAATGGCGCGACACCAACCTTGGTCAACGTAAGCTCCGCCCACATAACCGGGTCGGCCGTATAAACTGTAACTTCGGATGATTTATGGGGGAAGTTATTGATTTCTTTTCCTGCTCCCACCCGCCATTTCTCGTCGCGAGCGACCAACAAACTGAATTTGCCGTCGGCGCCGGCTTTGCCCTGAGCCGAACCGCCCTTGTCCGACCAAGCCCAAATCGAGGCGTCAATCGGCGCACCGTTATCAAGCTTAACAATGCCGTTGATGGTGGCGCTGGTTACCACCTCGCGTTTGGCAAAAACCAGATTGACCTCCTTGGTTTCATGAGCGGTCACCTGTAAACTCTGCTCCGGCGGACTAACCAAGCCAAGATCGGTAGATGCGAATGCGCGGAGATAATATTTGCCGGGCAGGGCCAGGAAGGTCACAATACCCGCACTGTCCGATTTTCTAAATTCCGCTGGCACGGTCGGTTGATTTGGTGTCTGCGGCTGGGCCGCGCCCCAGGAATCCAGCACCACGCTCACATCCGCAAGCGGATTCCCGCCCTGGTCGGTTACCCGCACGATAATTTTAGCGTCAGCCGACGGCACCACGAAATTTGCCGTTTTCGTTTCACTAGCGGCATCATTCCGGAACTCCAGATATTGATATTGTCTCGGCGACCGCCACTTCGCCGCTACCGGGTCAACCGGCCTGATACCAACCATCCACTCGCCAGAACCGACTTTCATGGAATAGTTGCCGGCAGCGTCGGTGGTAACGCTAATCCATTGTCCGGTGGCACTATTGTATGCTTCCACCTGGGCATCGGCTATCGGCGTTTTATTGGTGAAGGCAACAGTGCCGCTTATGATTTTAACCGAAAGGCCGAATACCAATTTGATCTCTCTGCTTTCTCCGCCGGTCAAACTGAAATCCAACACAGCCGGTTTTATTAAATCTTCTCGTCCCGCCGGCGCGTAAGCTTCAACGCTGTACGTTCCCGCTATCAGTTTAATATTAAACGAACCGTCCGAGGCAGTGGCACCGCTAAAGGCCTTACCGGAACCCTTATCGAAAATACGCACTTCCGCCCCGGCCACCGGCTTAGCCGATGAATCTACGGTCAGAATCTTTAAGGCGGCATCAACTGGCGCCGACACTATTTGAAAGGGCGAGTCGCTAAGATCCGTGTTGCAGGCCTCCGACTCGCTCCAAGTGCAATAACCGCCGGATGCATTTTCCGAAACAACAAGGATTTTGTATGAACCCGGGAGCGCCGACCATTTCGTAGCACCAGTAAGGTCGGTAAGTCCTTGGGCATCCCATAAAAGCGAGCTTGCCGGTTGGGCGTTTGCATTAATCCAGCCGAGTACCGCGCTTGTTTTAGAATCATAGTCCGGTTCAACCAGTCCGACTTGGACTTTATTCCTGCCCCCGCCCCAACTCACCTTATTGTCTTTGCCCTGCGTGAATGTTTCGCCGCCATTCGGCGAAAGAACAGTTACAGGTGGTGCTAGCGGTTGGCGGACGGTAATAGTTGCTCGTGATTCAGCAACCAAACCGCCTTTCTCCACAATTATTTTGGCGCCATAGGTGCCGGCAGTTGAGTAGCTGCAAATATCAATGGCTGTTTTTATAAACTCGGTGCTTCCATCGTATTTAGCCGCATAACCAGAAATAATATTGGTGTCAGAATCAAAACGGTTGCAATAGAAAGTATAGTTGACCGTGCCTTGGGCTGTGCCCGAAACCACTGCGGTTAAATCCACACCGCTTAAGGGGGCGTTGCCGGAAGAAGGATTGGCAGTAAGGGAAACGCTGAGCGTTGAAGTTGCGGGAGTGGGAGTAGGAGCTGGCGGCTGGGTCAAAAGAGCAATATTGACAGTAGCCACAGCCGAAAACGCGGAACAGCCCAGAGTATTGCAGGCCTGGATTTTGTAGGCATAAAGTCCGGAAGCATAAACAATATCCGTCGACCGGACGCCGTTCATCATGGCCGCTCTCCCCTTGTAAGACCACATGCCGTCCGGCGACTGACGATAGTATCTGAATTCCGCCTCATTATCAGAGTTGTCCGTCCAAGTTAGGGTAATATAGGCCTCTTTGTCGGTGATGTAGGAGCCGGGCACTGCCTTCAAATTAGATGGGGTATTAGGAATGGTCAGGGGCGTTGGCAAAGTAATGGTGATGTCCGCAATATTGGAATCAGCGGAACAGCCCAGAGTATTGCAGGCCTGGATTTTGTAGGCATAAAGTCCGGAAG
>JBBUAX010000149.1:0-8764 GCA_038058515.1 Patescibacteria group bacterium | reverse complement strand
CAAATTAGATGGGGTATTAGGAATGGTCAGGGGCGTTGGCAAAGTAATGGTGATGGCAGTTGCGCCGCAGCTCGAGCTTATGGTCAGAAGGGTTTCGGATATGCCGGTGGCAATCAAAGAAGCGTTGGGCGCCGGACTCCAGGCCTGAACCTCAACTTTTACTTGGTTGCTCTCGATATTGGGCGTTTTCCAGCCATAAGAACTGGTGTTGGCCGGAAGCTCAGCAATGATTGCGAACGAGGCGCCATTATCAAGAGTGTAACGAAGCACCCATTTATCAACATTGCTTACGCCCGAAATGTCCCAAGTAATGGTGTAAATATTTCCGGGCGCAAGACAATTGCCGGAAATTTGAGTAGGAGCGGTTGGCTCTGGAAGCGAAGTAACCGTAACACTGCCAATAGCTGAAAACTCCGAACAGCCCAGAGTATTGCAGGCCTGGATTTTATATTCAAAAGTTCCGGCCACGGTGATAGTATCGCTCACCGACCTGCTTGTGCCGGAACCAGCTCCGGTTGTCGTCACCTGAAACCAAGTGCCGCCTGCTAATCGGCGATGGATTCTAAATTCTGTTTCATTATCGGCATTATCAGTCCAGCTCACACTGATTCTGGCTTCTGTCTCGGCCAAGGTGGTTATCTTTGCTGCGACATTAGATGGGACGGCTGGGATAGTAGTGGGAATTGGGAGGGTTACGGAAATAGTAGCGATATTAGAATCCGCGGAACAGCCCAGAGAATTGCAGGCCTGAACTTTATATTCATAAGTTCCGGATGCGGTGACAGAATCAGATGCGCTATAGGTGGTGCCGGAGCCGGATCCCGTGGAGCGCGCTTCAAACCACGTATACCCCGTGAGGCGGCGATACAGCTTAAAGGACGATTCGTTGTCGGAGTTATCCGACCAACTCGCGGATATTGACGCTCCGGTCTCACTGATTGAGGAAATCTTAACGGTGAGGTTGGTGGGGGCGGCTGGGGTGGAGGTGGAAATTGTAGGAGTTTGGAGAATTATAGAAATAGTAGCGATATTAGAATCCGCGGAACAGCCCAGAGAATTGCAGGCCTGAACTTTATATTCATAAGTTCCGGATGCGGTGACAGAATCAGATGCGCTATAGGTGGTGCCGGAGCCGGATCCCGTGGAGCGCGCTTCAAACCACGTATACCCCGTGAGGCGGCGATACAGCTTAAAGGACGATTCGTTGTCGGAGTTATCCGACCAACTCGCGGATATTGACGCTCCGGTATCGGTCAAAGTGGTTATTTTTACTGCGACATTAGATGGAGCGGCTGGGGTGGAGGTGACGGGAAACGCAACAATAATACTTGCCACATTGGAATCCGCCGAGCAGCCCAGAAGGTTGCAGGCCTGGACTTTGTATTCATAGGTCCCAGAAGAGATAAGCACATCGGAAGCGCTCGCGGTGCCGCCGGAGACCGCGCCGACCACTTTCACTTGCGACCACGCGCCGCCTGCTAAGCGGCGATGAATTCGGTATTCCGTTTCATTCTCGGCGTTGTCAATCCAACTCACCGACATCTGCGCGTCTTGACTGATTGAAATAATCTTAACCGCAGCATTAGAAGGCGCAGGGATATTGGCGGCAAGAAGCGTAATGGAGATACTCGCAGGCCCAACCTCAGCCGAACATCCCAAGGAATTGCAGGCCTGAACTTTGTATTCGTAAGTTCCGTTTGCCGTGATGTAATTAGACGCCAGTGTTGAGTTGACCGATGCCGTTGTCACCAGAGACCAGGTGCCGCCCGCAAGCTGGCGGTACATTTTGAATTCCGTCTCGTTATTAGAATTATCGGTCCATCTCACATAGACCGTGGCTTGTTTTTCAGTGACGGTCTGGAGTGTGATTGTCAGATTGGTGGGGGCAACGGGGATAGAAGTAGGGACAGGGAGGGTAATGGAGATACTCGCAGGCCCAACCTCAGCCGAACATCCCAAGGAATTGCAGGCCTGAACTTTGTATTCGTAAGTTCCGTTTGCCGTGATGTAATTAGACGCCAGTGTTGAGTTGACCGATGCCGTTGTCACCAGAGACCAGGTGCCGCCCGCAAGCTGGCGGTACATTTTGAATTCCGTCTCGTTATTAGAATTATCGGTCCATCTCACATAGACCGTGGCTTGTTTTTCAGTGACGGTCTGGAGTGTGATTGTCAGATTGGTGGGGGCAGCGATGAAAATAGGCGTTGTCGCGCTCAGCGTCACGCTCGGCAGGGACTCGTTACCGGCCGCGTCAACTGCCTTAAGGTAGTAGCTATACGTAGTGTTCATGCTCAAGCCCGTATCCGAATAAGAAAGTGCCGTGGTTTGATAGACAAATGTGCCGTTGCGGAAAATCTTATAACCGGCCACTCCGCTTACCTGCCCTGAGCCTGTCGAAGGGTCGGTCGCCGCAGACCATGCAAGGTTTATCTGCGAAGAGGATGCGGCGGTCGCCGTGAGACCCGTTGGCGTAGAGGGCGGAGTGGTGTCAGACGCGCTAACGGTTATAGCCAGCGATCCCGACCAGCCCGACTCCAGACCGGTAGCGTCTTTGGCTTTGACCCTTATGGAATAATTTCCAGCAGCTGCCCAGGAGTGGCTGGAAGATACACTGGTTCCGCCGCTTGACGGCGTAGTGAGATTCAGCTCGGTGGGCAGCGTACTATCACCCCAGTCAAAAATTGCCTTAACCTGGTCGCCATCGGCATCGGCATAAAGATTTGTCGAATAACTGTATGATGTGTCTGATGAAATACTTGTCGAGCCGCTGGGGATGGAGGGCACGGGTGGGGTTGCGGGTGTCTGGGCGAATACCGTAGAGACGACCAGTACCACCAGCGCTGTCGTTAAGGCAAGCGTAGAGATAGCCGAGACAAAAATTGTGTATTTTTTCATAAACGCAACCCGCCCCCCAATACACAAGGGCTTGTCAACAATATAATCATACTACTATTAATAAAGTTGTCGCTCCTAATAAGCCGGTTTTTCCCAATAACTCCCGTTTAATCAAGTAATTACTGGGGTTTTTGGCCTCTGGACGGGTCGGTCGTCGTGCCGTGGACGAAATAAGTGATTTTTACGGGCATAAATTTACCTGTAGTAAGTTTATCAAAGAGTCGTTTCTCCGATTTTTTGTTTCAATTTCATCGCGGGACTTCTATTATTGCTTCTCCAAAGGGCGCAGGCAGGAGAAGATGAAGCGCCATTCCCGTGATTCGCCCGTCTTCTCCAATAACTACGTCCATGCCAACATCCGGATAAACAGGGAACGGCGGAGGTGGCTGGCCTTCTGCTCCTGCTGGCCTCAAGATTGGCCGCTCAAACTCCTCACGGCGAAAGAAAGTTATCAAATATTTTCCTTCGCCTAAATCTTCTGATTTTATAACCTCTGGGTTATTTCCCGGGGTGGGAACCTGCCAATCCGGATGTTCCTGTGAAATTAAATTCTGGTCCCAAATAATATCGGCTTCTGTTTCAAATATTCCCCTTTCCCGGTCATGACCGAATGCGGCAAGTTCCTGCCTTCCTATCCAAACCCAGTTTTTCCCCGGATAAAGAGTGGCTTCTCTATTGGCAAAATTATTTTCCCAGACATCTTCGCCTTCTTTTTTAAAATCAATTTTGACGATTTTAAATCTTACCTCTTTTGCCTGTAAACCGGCCTGGTCTTTAGCAAAAATATTAGAATAGCCCTTTATTAAACCTAAATAAGGAATGAGTAATGTTCCGATAGTTAAGCAGAGTAAAAATTTATGGATTCCATATTTTCTGGCAGGTCTAATAAAATAGACGATTACTGCCAAAACTATCCCTGAAACCAAAATTGAATAAAAGATGGTCTTTGAAATATAAAAATGGGTGAGATTTTCATTCAATAGGAGTCCAAGTACTCCGATTAAAATCACAAGCAAAACCCATTTTAATTTTTTGATGATTTTCATATGAATTTGTTATATCCCTTTATAATCCTGTGGTAAAAGTATAATCGTCCGAAATAATTTTGTTGCCTTGGGTATCTTCGGCGATTATTCGGAAGTGATAAATGGTATTTCGCTCTAGACTAGGTATCCCTTGGGCAACGTGTTGGGTTGTGGGAGATTCAGGTGAAGTTGTAAATCCGTACGAGGTCGTCGGTCCGTATTCCACGTATGAAGTGGCTGGTATGTTCGTTGTCCAGAAAATATGATCGACTATAGTCCATTCCTTTGTCATCCATAGGAGATGTCGGACGTCAATACTAGTAATAGTTAGCGAAGTGGCGCTACCCAGCCCAGGGCATGACGATGCCGGCTTCACAGAACAAAGCCGCGTTTCTTCTCCGTCCGCTTCAGCGGTGCATTTGCACTGCCATTTCACCAGAGTCCCACTGGAGCATTTGTAATCCTTCATTGGCCCTTGTTTGCATTCATTATAGACCGGCGTTGGTTGTGAACAAGGATTCGGCGAACAAGAAGAAATAGACATTGGCTTACCACTCATTCCTAAACATGTTTCCTTTGTATCCACAAGCTTGCATCCTCCACTGGCACTGCAACAAGCAACCAAAGAAGTAGCCGGAGCTGAAGTTTTAGCTGGAACTGGGATTGGAATTGGGGCTTGGGCAGGAGCTGGAGTAGAAACTGGGACGGGGAGCGGCGCAACAGTGGGCTGTGGACATTTATCAACCTTTTTCCAGTCCGCGGGCACATCGCAGGGTGTAGGAAATTCTTTGCAGACCTTTTCCGGGCTGACCGCCGGCGTGATCACTTGTATACAGACGCCTGGTTCGGCCGGTTTGGATTCAATAATTTTTTCTTCAACTTCGGTTCTAACCTCTTCCGCCTTTCTTTCTAGTTCCTCTTTCTTTTCACCTGTTACCGCCTGAATCGCATTCTCAAATCCCTTTTGGGACACTTCAATGGCGTTTTCAATTCCCTTTTTGGCTTCCTCGGGTACTTTTTTCAAAACATTATTAAGTACTTCCTGATGCCTTAAAGTCGTTTCGCTGATTGAAGTTGCAAGTTTTTCAATGTCTTTGCCTTGTTCTTTCGCTTCCTCGGCTTTCTCCAATGCCCGATTGAGTTGCTGTTCATATTTTTCGAGTGTTTTTTCGGCGACTTCCAGTTTCTTGCCCTGAGCCTGTCGAAGGGTGCCTTTTTCAATCATTTTCTGATATTCGGCTAATCTTACATCTGCTAAATGAAGATACTGCTCGGCTTTATTTTCCGCCCCGAAAGTAAAAAATGTCTGAATTGACTCCTTCCACGATTTTAAAAAATAGAATGTGCTGTCAGGAAGCGTTCCCGGGTCGGGAAGATTTTCTTCGGCCAAGGCCTGATGGCCAGCGATTAAAAAAGACAAAACAATCAACAAAAAAACGATTTTCTTCATAATTGACTTAGTGAATGTTTTCGACCTTTGAGTATGTCTTTATTCTACCACTCCCACGCCTGTCTGCCCTGCCTACCGGCAGGCAGGCCGTGGGCGGAGATTAGACAAGAGAAAGCTGGACGATCCGCCCAGTTTTCGAACCATTTTTCGTATTTTCGCGATGCACCGTTTCTCGTCCGTGACTACATCCTTTTCTTTCAGACGCATAACCACCCAGCCATGATTTTTCAAAAATGCATCTTTGATTCTGTCTCTCTGCCGCTGGCGGAGACCAGCATGCGCTTTTGTATTGTCGCACTCAATGGCAATCAACCCCCGCCTGCAGAATACGGCAAAATCCAGACAGTAGCGCTTTTCGCCGCTTTTAACCCAATATTGGGCGGTGGCCTTGATTCTGGCCCGGCACAGCCACTTGCGCACCATCTTCTCGGTTTCGGCAACATTGTACAACTGCAAAATGTTTTTGGCTCGCAGCAAACGTTCCCTGGTGGTAAAACCGAAAGAAACGCGGCGCGGGATGGTATTGCGGATCGGCCGAGGCAGTTTTCGCACCTTGCCTACGTCAATCCGGATATAGTCCGCCCGGGCACGGGGGTGCCATGGCTCATCTGGCAGTAAATCGCGTCGGCGGATGGTTTGACGCTTTAGAGCGCGGGCATAATAGCGGATGCACTTCCCCCGGCGGCCGAAGAGCGCCGGCTGATAAAAGGCCAGGTAGCGAAATCGCCGCTTGGGCAGACGCGCCGCCGGGATACGGTACCAATGTTCCTTAAGCAGCAGGGTTAGGTCCCGCTTGCTCTTCAAGACACCAACCAAAACGTTCACGGCTTTTGCGCCTCCAGCCATCCGCCCGCATTCAGCGCGATAGGGCATAAGAACTATTCATGTTTTATTTCAAGCGGTCAAAAATAGTAACCTCTCCTCTTTCATATTTGCCAACCTCGCAGCCGTCGTAAATAAAATGATCGCCGTCCTGATAAAAATAGAGGGCGGTAGATTTGTCAAGAATAATTTGAAAACCGCGCTCGCCGGACTTAGATGGAACTATATCAATACGTTGAACGTTCAAAAATAAACCGTTGGCTTTTTCCATTAACTTGTCGCTCAAGCCAAATTCACGCGCAAGCCGTCCTACGCCTCTTGACGGCCAGAACCGCAAAAGGAGTCGCGTAATTAAACTTACTCCACTGTCCTTAAAATTTTTGAAGTCAAATTTTGTTCCCTTTCCGCCGAGATCATCAAAATTCTCCATAAATTTACCCGTAGTAGTGAGTTTATCGAACTATTCTTCTAATTTTTGTTGGCCCAGACCCAACCGGCAACCTTTGGAGAGCGTTTCCTGAGACTATGATAACATTTTTCCTTTCTACGCCAGAATCATGCGAGAATCTCCAAAATAGACGTACTCCCGCAGCGGATTTCTACCCAAACAATAACATCCCTATATTCTCAAGTTTGTGAGGATATCGTTGTGGGAGTGTTATTTCTGGGGGTGGCTGGATGGTGGCTTGGTGAGTTTTCTTTCCAAGTCATCGGCGGTGCGGAGAAGACTCAGAAGCTCTTCTTTCTCTTCCTCGCTCATGTCGTCGGGCATGTGGCGCAGTGCCAACATCAGGTTTTCCCGCATTCCTTCTACGCTCCTATTTATTTTCCCGAAAATAAGCTCCAGCGGAATGTTTTTCTTGCCCCCGTATTTCACTATCCACCACCAATAAGTTAGCCGCACTTTCGCCGCCGGCCAGATTGTATATTTGAAAAAACCCAATACATTCATTCGCCTAATTTGTGGTGAGTTTACTTGCACTGAGCTTGCTGAATGTGTCGAACCATTTCTGGTGAGCCGCAGAGGTTGCTCTCTGGGTGGAATTATAGCCGGATTTCTTTTTCCAGCCACGGAATGCGCTTATTTTTTCTCTTCCAAAAAAGGTCTTCCCAAATGTAGTGCACCGCTAATTGTTTGTATTTGCCGTACCTCTCAAAATATTTAAGCAGCTTCTTGACCGGCACCAGTTTCCCCGGACTGCGGTTGAAGAACAGCTTGGAATAGATCTTTTGCTCCCAGGGCGAGATGTGGTTAAAAAAATCCCAATGGTGGAAAACATCAAAAAGCAGATACCATGCGGTCGCCGGGCCGACCCCGTAAAGTTTCAAGAGTTCTTGCCTCTGGGTCTCCCTGTCCTTGGCTCTCAACTCTTTTTCGTTGATCAAGCCGCGGGCGAAATAATCGTCAATTTTCTTGATGGACTTGGCACGATAGCCGACCTTCAAGGCGCGCAACTCTTTCTCCCTTACCTTGCGCAGCTTGCCCGGACTCCAAAAACACCACAATTTCTTGCCATCAAATTCCAGAAGCTTCCCATAGCGTTCTAAAAGCGCTTTAAACATCTGCACCGACCGCCGGACCGGAGCATTCTGCAGAACTATGCCGATGATCAAGTACTCATATAGACAGCTGGGGTGGCCGGGACGCATGCCGCGCCATTTTTTGAAAACCGGCCGGAGAAATTTATCTTTGGAAAAAGATCTGTAGAAATCCCCCAGTTGGAGGTTAAAATTATAAAGGTATTTTATTTCCTCAACAAGCGGCTTAATAAAACTGTCGGAGATTTTGCCTTGGGCGTAAATCTTTATTTCCACCAGAGGATTATGAACGCTGCCTTTATTGGAAAACCTTATACCCAGCGGCTTACCCCGCCAATTCCAGGTCTGCCAGCGGACACCCGGTTCCCAATAGTTGTCGCCGGAAGTGAAATGGTCCGGCTTATGAAAGGTCGGGTCGAAAGCGAATGGCTTGGTCGGTTTTATTTTTACCGTCTTTTGCAGCTTCAACCTAAGCGATTTCATCGTACGAACAACATTCTAACATTCTATAGAATGTTAGAATGTTTTCATGAAGCGTAGGAAGCGCTCACCATAGGGTGAAAGAGAATGAACCACTTGGCGGCCCAAGTACCTTTTATTCAAAAGACCGGCTTGGACCAATCGGCGGGTATGTTGAGAAACGTTTTTAAAATCAGCGCCGAGCTCCTCAGCAATCCCCTCCACCGAGATGCCGTCGCTTTTCTCGACAGCAAGCAAAATAGCAATGCGCCAATGATTGGCCGCTCCCTTGAAATACCGCTCGAGTTGTTTTGATGTTTTTAGTTTATTGGCTGGCATATCCTTATTATAAACTATTCTGGTATTCTTGAGAATATAGGAATAGATTTGTTAAAAGATAAAATATAAAGAAGTTTATATTTTATCTTTTGGCGGGCCCCATTGCCAGCGGGGCTTCTCTCCTTTAGAGTAGCAAAAAAAGAATATCAGAGCGACCATGAGGAGGATTCCTATGACAGCTGCGCCCGGCGCGTCATCCGCTTCCCCGAGGTAGATGGCGCCGGCGCAAATGGCG
>JBBUAX010000148.1:0-6693 GCA_038058515.1 Patescibacteria group bacterium | reverse complement strand
AAATTTTCAATTTTCAATTCACAATTTTCAATGGGTTGATATTAGTAAATCTTAAATCAAAATTGTCATTCCGGCCTTGAGCCGGAATCTAGATCCTGAAACAAAGCTTGCCCTGATGAAAATCATGGGTTCAGGATGACAAAATAAATTCTGGATTCCCGCCTACGCGGGAATGACAGACGGAGGTAGGGAATGACAGATTAAAATTTAAAATTCAATGTAAATTGAAAATTGATAATTGTAAATTATAATTCCATGTTTAAGAAACTATTTTTAGGTTTTTTGTTTCTGATCATCGTCGCCGGCGGGGTGGTGTTTTTTGGGGGAGAGGCGAAGGCGGTGAGGGAGGTGACGGTGACGGCGGATTTAGTTTTACTCTCAAGCGACGAAAAGGCGCGAGTGAGCTACGGGATTGATAAAAAAAATTATCTCTGGGGAAAGGAATCGGCGATTGCTTATTTAGATTGGTGTAGGATAGTGCGTCTTGACGGTTCCCTGGGAAATTCTTTAGATTGCTCTATAAAGGATGTCGCTGGCGCATCCGGCTCTTTTCTTGTCCCCGGTGGTTCTGCTTCTGTTGGTCTTACTTTCCAAGTTTTTCAGGGCGGGTTGTCATTTCGAGAACTTAATATTAGCGATTCAGACGGGCAAAACAATTATTTTGCTTATCTTTCTCCTTCTGTAAAATATAATGCTTACGCTCCGTCCAACTCAGTCGGGTTTTATCCGAACGCGATAAATTATTTCAAAATTTTACAAGACGGAGTGACTATCTCATCAAACGCTCCCGACGGTTCTTCTTTCAATATTCCTTACGGCGCGAACATCACCTTGGAATGGCAGGCTTCCTGGAGCCGGACGAACGGTTATTTTTGGGATCAGGGAGGTTATTCCAGTGGAAATCCGGGTGAGTTTAGTTCATATGATCCGGGGTTTGATAAGGATTGTCATTTGACAGATTCAACATCAAATCCATCACCTTCTTATATTGGAGATAAGGCTGTTAACACAACTGTTTCGCTCGGCTCAATTATTTCCTCAAGAAGTACAACTTTATCCTGCGCCCATAGCGGGACAATCGCTGATTCTGTAACTTCCCGCACCGTAACTTTCAACGTCGTCATTCCTCCACCCCTGGCCCCGAGCGGTCTCACCGCGACCGCGGTTTCTTCCAGCCAAATAAATCTTTCTTGGGTTAATAATTCAACCAATGAAACCGGTTTTATTATTGAAAGAGATTTTTCGGGCGTGCCGGAAATAATTAAGATTATGCCCGCCGGCTCCACCTCTTACGCGGACATCGGATTGATTTCTAATAC
Source organism: Patescibacteria group bacterium (assembly GCA_038058515.1). Taxonomy (GTDB): domain Bacteria; phylum Patescibacteriota; class Minisyncoccia; order UBA6257; family 2-01-FULL-56-20; genus JBBUAX01. Next base: position 5,374 of record JBBUAX010000148.1, on the reverse strand, counting down.
TTTTTACAGATACAGGGTCAGGGCTACCGGCGATGGCGGCGATTCCAACCCTTCCAACGACGCCACGGCCACAACTTTTCCCGCGCCCAGTTTCAATCTTTCCGCTTCCACTCCCATTAAAGCGCCGCAAAGCGGCGCTTCCAAACCTTCAACAATCACCGTCAGTTCGTTGAACGGTTTCAGTTCCGCGGTTAGCCTTTCGGCTTCAGGTTTGCCAATAGGCAGTACCGCTACGGCTTCTTTCTCACCCAGTTCCATAACCCCGCCCGCCAACGGTACGATTAATTCCAATTTGACTATCAATACAAGCAACACACCCGCCGGAACTTATGCCATCACAGTTCAAGGAGTCGGCGGCGGAATCACCAGAACCGCCACTTTAGATTTGATTGTGGTTAATATTGTCGCGACTCTTTCCACTAATCCCGCCAGCGGTCCCGCGCCCTTGAACTCGGTTGTCTTGACCGCCACCGTCACCGGCGGCAACGCCCAGGGCACCATCAATTACAAATTTGATTGCACCAACAACGGCAGTTTTGAGGGAATTTTTACCGGAGTTTCTCCTGATAATCCCCAAACTTATACTTGCGCTAATGTTTATACTTTCGTTGGAACCTATACGGCTTCCGTCACCATTGAACGCGATGTGGCGAATTCCGTAAAACCGACGACAACGATAAAGGTCACCACGCCTTCTCCACCAACGGTTTTGTTTTCCGCCGATCCGACCTCGGTAAAGTCAGGAGATCCAACCACTTTATCCTGGAACACGACCGGCGCGACCGGTTGTGCCGCTTCGGCCAATCCAGCTAACTCCCAATGGATTGGCGCCAAAGGTTTTTCGGACGGCCTTCATTCCCAAACAATTTCCAATCTCACCCCGCCGATAACTTTTACTTTGTCTTGTTCCAACGCCGGCGGTTCAACCAACGCTTCGGCAAGCGTCAGTCTTATTCCGCCACCCACGGTTGATATCAAGGCCAACAATTTAAATGGACCGATTACTATTTCATATAATACCAGCGCGACGATTTCTTGGACTTCAACCAACGCTTCAAGTTGTTCGGTTTCGCCGAGCGGCTGGACCGGCACTGCCAACAATGGCATTTCCACCGGCAATTTAACCTCTTCTCAAACTTATGTTTTGTCTTGTTCCGGCGCGGGCGGTTCGGCGTCCGATTCGGTGGTGGTGAATGTCAATCCGCCGCCGCCGACTCTTTCTATTACCACGAACCCCCTCAACTCCGTCCCTTACGGCAACAATGTGACTGTTTCTTGGACGGTCTCGGGCGCGAGCACCTGCATCGCTTCCAACGGTTGGAGCGGATTTAAAGACAACACGAATGGCACTCACTCGGAAATAATTTATAATCTCACCGTCAACAAAACTTTTACTTTGAATTGTTCCAACGCCGGCGGATCCAGCGGAGATAAAAGCGCGACGGTTACGGTCACTATGCCTTCGCCGACGTTAACTTGCGCTCCGACATCCGCCACAATTCAAACTTACGACGGCACAAAAACAATCACCGCGACTTACGATTCCGATGGTTCCGGCCCGGCCGCGTCCAGCAATGTTTCAGCCACGGCCGGCTGGTCTTCTTCCAGTCCCACGACCGCTTCGGTCAGCGGGGGATTGGTGACGGCCCGGAGTAATGGCTTAACCGTTATAACGGCTTCTTATAGCGGTCTGACTTGCACGAGTAACATCACCGTCAGTGTTCCGCCTCCCGCCACGCCTACTAATTTTTCTGCCACCGCTTCCAACTGTTTCACCATAAATCTTTCCTGGGACAATGTGTTAAATGAAACCGGCTACGTGATAGAACAACGATGGGGCGGTGTTTTTCAATATCTCACTACTGTTCCGGTCAATGCCGTCTCTTATCCGGTCACGGGTTTAACTCAAGAGATTAATTATTCTTTTCAGATTAAAGCCGTCAACACCACCTACGGCGTGGAATCCGGTTATTCAAATCCCGCCGCGGCGACCACACCACTCTGTCCGATTGCTCCCTCCGCTCCCAGCAATCTCACGGCGTCAGCTATTTCTGCCAGCCGGATAGATCTTTCCTGGGTTGATAATTCTTCCAATGAAGACGGATTTAAGATTGAACAATATTTGATGGGTGTCTGGTCGCAAATTGCCACAGTCGGCGCTGGCGCTGGCGTTGGTGGCGTTATCTCATATCAAAATACCGGCTTAAATCCAAGCACTTTATATAAGTACCGAGTAAGGGCCTACAACGCCACGGGTAATTCCGGCTATTCCAATGAAGCCAGCGCCACGACATTGACGCCTGATTTCACTTTTGTTCCTTCTCCTGCTTCCCGAAACATTGCCCAGACAGATTTCACCGGCAAAACATATACAACTACGGTCGCTTCGGTTAACGACTTCAATTCCGCGGTCAATCTTTCAATCTCCGGCTGTCCAACAGGCGCCACCTGCGTTTTTTCTCCGACTTCAGTCACTCCTCCGGCCAACGGCTCAATTACTTCCACTCTAACGGTTAAAACCAACAGCGCTCCAGCCGGAACATATACCTTGACTCTTACCGGTACCAGTGGCTCCATCACCAAAACAACTACTGTTATTTTGAATATCGTTTCTCTCTCTTTGGATTTGAAAGCGTCAGTTAATTCCGCCAGCGTGCCGTTTGCCGATTCGCTTTCCGGAGCTCCGCCGATGAACAATATTGATTTTCAAGCCGGGGTGACTTATTCCGGTCCCTCTTCTGATACTATCAATTACAAACTGGACTGCAATTATACCGGTGTTGAATCTTGGGATATCCCGGCGGATGGTTCTTCTATTAATCCTTACGTCTTTGACAACGCCTGCAGTTATCTGACTGCCGGCACCTACACCGCCCGCGCCATGGTTGAGCGTGGAGTGGCTAACCGGGCTTATGATACGGTAACAATTATCGTGAATCCGCCGGGCGCTCCCGTTGTCACGTTCCAAGGTCGTTCCACTTCGGCCACTTTATCCGAGGGCCCGATTTCCATCGTTTCAGGCAATTCGGTCATTCTTAATTGGTCGGTCACTAACAGTCCCACTTCCTGCATTGCTTCCGGTGGCTGGAGTGGATCTAAAAACGTGGCTGGCGGCACAGAAACAATTTCCAACGTCACTTCCGATAAGACCTTTATTTTAACCTGTACCAATGCCAGCGGTTCCGGTTTAGATTCTTTTGAAGCCAGAATTCTCCAGATTTCTCTGACTGCCAATCCTAATTCCGGCACCACTCCTTTAAATGGCGTTGATTTAACGGCTTTGGTCACTGGCCAAAGTTCCGGCACCTACCGCTATTTTTTTGACTGCAACGACGACGGCATTAATAAAAAAGATATTACTAATAATTCCAATCCTTATGCGGCCATTGACCTCTGCAATTATTCCAGCGTCGGCTCCAAAACCGCCAAAGTGACGGTTTGGCACAGCGAAGGAACGGCTTTCAATACGGCAACGATTACGGTGAGTCAGCCCACTCTTTCCTGTTTGCTGTCCGCCAGTTTCAGCTCTATCATTCAAGGCCAAGCATCCACCATAACTTCTTCTGTTTCCGGAACAGCGATTGAAACCATGAATTATTCTTTCTGGGAGAATTGTAATTCTTCCTGCGCCACTGTCAGCGCCTGTACTGGCTTGTGCGGCGTTCCACCCACTCCTCCGAAACTTGACGGCACCAACATTAATCCTTATTCTTTCTCTCAAATTTACAACATTCTCGGAATCAATTATTCTCGGATGATTGTGGAGCGAGGCGACGCCACGCCGGCGGTCTGCGCGACTAATGTGACGGTGGTTACTTCCGCTCCCGCCACTCCCACTCTCAACCCTCCCACCAATATCACCTCCAGCTCCATGACTCTTTCCTGGGGAGATGTGGACGGTGAAACCAAGTATAAAATTCAACGCTCGGCAACCGCCAGCGGAACCTATGCCATTATCGCTTCCAACATCGCCGCGGATATTATTTCCTACAACGACACTGATTTAAATCCCAGCACAACCTACTACTACCAAGTCCAAGCCTGCAACACGGCGGGATGCTCCATCTGGTCCAATGCAGTCAGTGGAACCACATTGGCTTCGGTCAATCCCGATTTCACTATTTCCGCCACCAGAGCCAGCGATGGGGGAGAAGTAATCAATTCGGCCAAGCCCGGCACTTCCGAAGCGGCTCGCGTCACTTTGATATCGCAGAATGGTTTCAGCGGCACGGTAAACTTGAGTTTGGCTGGCCAGCCATCGGGTTCCACTCCTAACCCCACTTTTCCCATCTCCGCAACTCTGGCCGCGGGCGGAACGACTAATGTTAATTTCACGATTTTGGTTCCTTCTTACGCCACGGGGCAGGATTATACTTTGACCGTGACCGGCGTGGGTGGCGGCAACACCCATGCCGACACTCTGACTTTGAAAGTCATCGCTCTTTCCGTAACTCTTTCCGCCAATCCTTCTTCCGGCACGGCTCCGCTGACGGTCAGTTTCACCGCTACCGTCACTTCAAACGCCTGGTATTCCATCAACTACAAGCTGGACTGCACAAGCGACGGCACTTTTGAACGAGAAGCAACGGATACCAGTCATACTCATACTTTTACCAATGGCTGTACTTATTCAATTGCCGGCAACTATACCGCGAGTGTCAGAGTGGAGCAAAGCGTGGCCAGCGCCAGCGGGACAACGGGGGTGAGTGTTGGCGGAGTGTCGGTTGCTCCTTCCGTCCCCACTGTTTCTTCCGTCAACAATCCTTCTTCCATCACCTCAACTTCCATGATTTTTTCTTGGCCCGACGTGAGCGGCGAAACCAGATACGAAATTCAGCGCTCGGCCACGGCGGGCGGAGGTTATGCCACCATCGCTTCCAACATCGCCGCCGGCACGACTTCCTACAATGACACGGGTTTAAATTCCAGCACTACCTATTATTACCAAGTCCGAGCCTGCAACGCGACAGGCTGTTCCGCTTGGTCCAACGAAGTCAGTGGAACAACGCTGGCTTCGGTTCCCAGCACCCTTTCTTGTTCTCTGTCCGCCAATCCCGGCTCTATCATTCAAGGCCAAGCATCCACTATCACTTCTTCAGTTTCAGGAACAGCCATAGGGACCATGAATTATTCTTTCTGGGAGAATTGTAATTCTTCCTGCGCCACTGTCAGCGCCTGCCAAACCGCTTGCGGCGCTTGGTCCAATAAACTTGATAACACCAATACCAATCCTTATTCTTTTTCCCAAACTTACAACACGCTCGGAACCAATTATTCTCGGATGATTGTGGAACGGGACGGCGCCACGCCGGCCGCCTGCGCGACTAATGTGACGGTTTCTTCTCCCACACCGACGCCAACTCCCACACCGACG
>JBBUAX010000147.1:0-1529 GCA_038058515.1 Patescibacteria group bacterium | reverse complement strand
TTTTTGTCGGGGCTTATTCTGGGCCTGTTTTTGCTCACGTATCTATTTATTCTTAGCCGGTCTCTGCCGTCTTTTGATGAAATAGTTGGGCGCCAAATAAGTCAGTCCACCAAAATATATGATCGCGAAAGCAAGATACTTCTCTATGAGATAAGCGGCGGAACCAGGCGGACAGTGGTTGGGCTGGGCGACATCCCCCAAGACCTCAAGGATGCCACCATAGCAGTCGAGGACCGAACCTTTTACGACAACCCGTCTTTTGATTGGCGAGCTATCATCCGCGCGCTTCTGGCCAACCTGGAACAGGGCCGGGTTGTCCAGGGCGGCTCAACCATTACCCAACAACTTGCCAAAAACGCATTCCTCACGCCGGAACGCACCGTCAATCGAAAAATAAAAGAGGTTCTTCTGGCGCTAAAACTGTCCCGCTATTATTCCAAGGACAAAATTCTGGAGCTTTATTTCAATGAGATACCCTACGGACCGACGATTTATGGCGTCGGCTCCGCGGCGGAGACAATCTTTGGCAAGAAGGTGTCGGAGTTGGGCCTGGCCGAGTCGGCCCTGCTCGCCGCTCTGCCCAAGGCGCCAAGCTACTATTCCCCGTGGGGCAACCATCGCCAGGAGCTTTTAAACAGACAAAAACTGGTTCTCAAAAAAATGCGCGAGGCGGATAAAATAACCGAGGCCGAACTGGTTTCTGCCCTTAAATATAAGCTGGTTTTTCTGCCGCCAAGCACCGGTATTAAAGCGCCGCATTTTGTGCTGGCTGTCCAAGATTATTTAATAAAGAAATACGGCGAAGACATGGTGCGCAGCGGCGGCCTTAGTGTTACAACTACCCTGGATTTTCGCCTTCAAGAAATCGCCGAACGCGCAGTTAAAGAAGGGGCCGCACGCAACGAAGAATTATATGTCGGTAAAAACGCCGCTCTGGTCGCCCAAGACCCAAGGACCGGACAAGTTGTGGCCATGGTCGGCTCGCGCGACTATTTTGACAAAGAAATCGAGGGCAACTTTAATGTTGCCACTCAAGGCCTGCGCCAACCCGGCTCGGCGCTTAAGCCGTTCATTTATCTTGCTGCGTTCCAAAAAGGATACACCCCGGAAACCATTCTTTTTGACGTGCCTACTGAGTTTGTGTCTAACAATCCGGATTGCCCGGCGACACCGGTCTTCAAGGACAAAGGGGAGGAAGACGCGAGTGTGTGTTTTCACCCGCAGAACTTTGATCTTAAGTTCCGCGGTCCGGTTGACCTGCGCACTGCCCTGGCCCAGTCCATTAACTTGCCGGCAGTGAAGGTTTTATATCTGACTGGGTTGGAGGACTCGCTAAAGACGCTTCAATCTTTCGGCTTAAACACCCTGAACAATCCTGCTCGTTACGGCTTGTCGCTGATTCTCGGCGGCGGCGAGGTGCGGCTGATCGACCTGGTTGGTGCCTACTCGGTTCTTGCTCAAGAAGGACTAAGGCGTGCGCCAGCGCTGGTTTTGGAAATAATAAAAACGAAAAAATTAGCACGCCAAAA
>JBBUAX010000146.1:0-1242 GCA_038058515.1 Patescibacteria group bacterium | reverse complement strand
TCTTGAGCGCGGCATGGCGGGCGCAGAAGTGAAGGCGCTTCAGGAGGTGCTCCTTGGCATAGGATATCTTCGGGATGATGAGGCAACGGGATTTTTCGGTGAGGCCACGGAGCGGGCAGTAAAGCGGCTCCAAAAAGCAAACGGCCTTACCCAAGAAGGAACCGTTGGCCCGCTTACGCGTCAAGTGGTGGAAAAACTCCAAACCAGCGGGCCAAAAATCAGCACAAGCGCACCCGTCCCGGCGAGTACGGAAGTGTCGCAACCGAAGCCGGCCTCTACAAACGGAGTTGGGAAACGCATAACCCAAAACCTGCGCCTCGGCATGAGCGGCGGGGAAGTTATAATCCTTCAGGAATTTTTACAGAATAATAATTTTGGTATACCAAAAGACGGGCCGGTAACAGGTTTTTACGGCAATTTAACTGCCGACGCGGTCGCGCGATTCCAGAAAGCTAACGGTCTTGAAGCGGTTGGCGATGTGGGTCCGTTGACTCGCGAACTTATTAATAGTCTGCTCGATAAATAAAATCAAAACAGCCCCTCCGCAAGCATGCGGAGGGGCTGTTTTGTTGTGGACCCCACACATAACTTGGCGTAATATCCACACTCTATCCAAACCGCCATAACACCAGAATGTTATTCTTTATTTGGTGAACCCCACTACTAATTTAATATAAACACCACGCCAAGTTATGTGTGGGGTGGACAAAGCATAATAAATATGGTATAGGTTTTTTAAGAAGTACTTTCAAAATTTGAAAAAAGAGGTGACGGGCAATGAATACGAGGAGGACTCCCCGCGAGCTTGCGCGAGATCTTTCGGCCCGCGCAGCCGGTAAGTATCAAATGGCGGCCGTTCTTTCGGACCGCCGCGGCATTTTTGCCTGGGGTTGGAATCATTCGGTCCGCATCATCGGCGCTAACGCCGTTGAAACGGTGCACGCCGAGGAGCACGCCATCAAGCGCGCAAATCCCAGACGGCTTTCCGGCTCAACCCTGACTGTCTACGGCGAAAAGAATACGGGCAAGCTCTTGTTTGCGCGTCCCTGCAAGGAGCGGTGTGAGGTGATGGCCAAGAAGCACGGCGTTGCCAAGATTGAGTATCACGCTTCTGACGGTTGGCGCGCCGAGAAGCTCGCTTACGTCGCGGAGGCGAGATGATGGATTATATAGCCCGGCATCTTTTGATCGGCAATCTCGCCGAGGCCTGCGATGAAGAGCTTTTGCGGAAATACAGAATCG
>JBBUAX010000145.1:0-12473 GCA_038058515.1 Patescibacteria group bacterium | reverse complement strand
GGGCGGAATAACCGGAGATTTGGCGCACCCGTCAGCGCACCGGCACCTCCTCGCCGAAAATCTTCACGCTGGAGGCGCCATCCAAGATACGCCGGCCAAGCGTGCCCCTGCCCTGATAGCCAATGAAGAGAATAGTGCTTTTGGGGTCAGACAGGTAGCGCTGTTCATGATGCAAGATGCGTCCGCCGTTGGACATGCCGCTGCCGGCGATAATCACCTTAGGCGGCGGGATGTTGTTTATCTCCTTGGATTGTTCCACGGTAAGGGTGGTGCGCAGGCCAGGGAAATTGAAAATGTCGTCGCCGGAATAAACCTGGGCCAGGGACTGTTCGTCAAAATAAGTCGGGTATTTTTCATAAACCGAGGTGAGGTGGATGGCCAAGGGGCTGTCAATAAAAACCGGCACGCGCGGCACCCGGCCTTTTTCAATAAGGTTATTCAGATGAAAAAGCAGGTCTTGGGTACGCTCCATGGCGAAGGCCGGAATCATAAGTGTCCCGCGGGCGCGGACGGTGTCTTCCAGGGTGTCCTCCAGAAGCTCCTGGCGTTTGTCTTCATTCTCGTGAATACGGTCGCCGTAAGTGGATTCCATCACCACGTAGTCAGCGGACTGGAGCATTTCCGTATCCTGGATTATCGGCGCAGGATAGTTGCCCAGGTCGCCGGAGAAAAGAATGGTTTTGTTCCCAACGCTCCGACCCTGGGTCGAAGGCCGGGACCCCGACCCCTCCGGGGGCGTCGGGGCCTCCTCTACTTCAATTTTTATAATGGACGAGCCCAAAATGTGGCCGGCATTGAACAGGGTTATTTTGAAGTCACCGATTTTGAATTGCTGGTGGTATGGAACGCCCTCCCAAATTTTCATCACCTCATCGATGTCCTTGACTGTGTAAAGCGGGGACTTGTTCTCCCGTTTGGCCTCGTTTTTAAGCAGATGCTCCGAGTCCAAAAGCAGGAGCTCGCCAAAATCCTTGGTCGGCGGGGTAGAGTAAATCTTGCCGCGGAAGCCGTCTTTCCAAAGCTTAGGTAAAAGTCCGATGTGGTCCACATGGGCGTGGGTAATGACCACCGCCTTAATGTCCTTGGGGTCGTACAGGAACGGTTCAAAATTCTGTCTTTCGGCGAAGTGGCTGCCCTGATGCAGGCCGCAATCCACGAGAATTTTGGTCTCGCTTGACTCCAGCATGTAATTTGCACCGCTCACTGCGCCGGCGCCGCCGTAAAAAGTCAGCTTCATCCCGTTAGAGACAGGTCGTCTTTAGACGACCGCAACAAGCCGGTTCGACGACTACAAACCTTTTTACGATTAAGTCAGAACTTGGTTTATATATCATAAGTTTGATTGTCTCTAACGGGATTCATTAGCTTTTAGCTTCGTTAGCTTATTAGTTTGGTGGTCTGTCGGCTTATTATAGCACAATATTATTCTAATTTGACAAGTTAAAGATTTTGTCATACGATAACATTCAGAATCTTGGGAGGCAAACATGCCACAGTCGCAGTCCTCGGCCTCGGCCCTGCCAGACGGCAGAATCCGGGTCATTGTTGGTAGTGTCGCTCTCTTCTTCGGAGAGACGCGACACGGCCTGCGTATTGTGCGCCGCGAATGCCTGGGTGGCAGTCGGCGGCGCACAGTGAGCGATGCCCAGTTCCAGCGTGCCTTTCACGAGGCACTGAAACTGCGGCGCAGGGGAGCCGAGCTCCCACTGGAGGAGCGATGAAGACGACTTTCGTCGGCGTCGTGCGAGGCCTCCTCCGAGGCCTCAACTGGGTCGTCGCAATCCTCGCGGTGGCCCTCGCCGTGGCCGGAGCCCTCTCGCCCGAGGACGAGGAGTACCTTTGGGCCGGACCAACCGTGGTCCTGATCGTTGGGGCGGCCTTGTTGTGGTTCAGGCGCCACCCCGGCGAGTGGAGAAAGTTGGTGGACGACTTCGCCGACTTCTTCCCCGAGGAACACCACGGCGAGGAAGAGGCGCCCACGCCCCGAAAGCGGAGTGCCTAGCCCGACCGGCTCACGAAGGCCGAGTTGGACGAGATGGGCCGACCAGCGCAATTTGCTGGCCGGCCTTCGTCGTTTCTAAGTATGGCGTCGAACGCCACATCGGCTATCTAACGATCGTTTGTTAACCGATGTGATTGCCAGTCAGCACTACTGCCAGCAGCACTATAGCCCCAGAAAACCTTCAACTATGTTTTTGTCGCTCCAGGGAATCTTTCTGCCGCCCTCAACGCACATCACCACTTCCCCGCCCTTGCCGGAGATGACTACCACATCGCCTTTTTTAGCCAGGGAAATCGCTTTACCGATGGCCTCGCGCCGGTCAACTACTTTGTAGGTTGTAGGTGGTAGGTGGTAGGTGGTAGGTAATGCCAGAACTCCTTTTTCTATGTCCTCTATAATCGCAAGCGGATCCTCGTCATAGGGATCTTCGTTGGTCAAAATCAGCTCGTCACAATATTTAGCGGCAACCTTGCCCATCGCCGCCCGTTTCCATTTGTCCCGGCCGCCGCCCTGCGAACCCAGAATACCTATGACCCTTCTGGGCTTAAAAATTTTCACCGCCTCGTAAAGCGCGGTCAAACTTGCCGGCTCGTGAGCGTAGTCCACCACGATTCTTATGCCCCGGGCTTCGATCACTTCCATCCGGCCAGAAACGCCGCGCGCACTCTGCAGAACGTTTTTAATAACCGCTACGGAGATATTTTGGGACAGCGCGGTGCAAATTGCCGCCGCCGCGTTATAAACATTAAATTCGCCGAGGAGCGGCATTGTATAGGACTCGCCGCCCAGCTTGAATCTGGTTTCCTTATCGCCCAACTTGATGCCGCTCATTAAAAACTTCTTAAGCCCAAGCGGCGACGGCCCTTCCTTTTTGCCGAAGCCGATCCTGGCCTCGACCGACGGCCCCAGAAAATATATGGCGTTTTCGTCGTCCAGATTATAAACACCTACGCCATCCGGGCGCTTGGCCACCGCTTTAAATAATTTGAGCTTGGCCGCACGGTAGTTTTCAAAACCGCCGTGGCGTTCAATATGCTCCGGCGAAAGATTGGTAAAAACCGCAGCTTTATAATTTATAAACCGGTGGCGGTGCTGAAGGATGCCCTCGGAGGAGGTCTCTATCACCGCATATTCGCATCCCGCCCGCACCATGTCCCGAAGTATTTTTTGAAGACCGAAGCGGCCGGGCATGGTCTGTTTGGTATCGTTCACCCACTCTCGGTCGCCGATGGCGAATTTAACCGTAGTTATAAGACCGGTTTTATGCCCGGCGCCGCTCAAGATGTCGGCAATCAAACTACAGGTGGTGGTTTTGCCTTTGGTGCCGGTGACCCCGATTATATAAAGCTTGCGCGACGGGAAACCGTATAACAATGCACCCAGAAACGCCAGGGAGAGGTGGTATGCCCCCACAAGAATAGGCAGGCGATACGCCCACTGGAGCGCAGGACTTCTTTTTAGTGCGTCAATCATAATGTAAACGCCGATTCATGCTGATTGGGGCTGATTTATGCCGATAGTCCTATCCGCGTCTATCTGCGTGCATTTATTATCCGCGCAAATCCGCTTCTATACGCTACTTCTTGCCGAGAATTTTAAGCGCTTCTTTGAGCCGCTGCTCCAGATTGGTTGTTTTTTCATCCACCCGCCGCAGGACTTCTTTGGCCTGGTCGCGAGGATAGCCCAGACCGACCAGGGCCTCGGCCAAATCCACGTCGGTTGCCATCCGGCCAAGCGCCGCCTGGGAAAACTCCGCGACCACTTTGTTGCGCAATTCCAGGACTATGCGCTCGCCCGTCTTCCTGCCAATGCCGGACGCGCGGGTCAACATATCCGGTCTGCCCTCTTTAATAGCCGCGGCCACTTGTTTATGGTCAGCTATTTCCAAGATAGACAATGCCGATTTGGGCCCGACTCCGGCGACGGAGTTTAATAGCTCAAAAAGTTCCAGTTCTTCCGGCGAAAGAAAGCCATAGAGGTCCAACGCATCCTCGCGCACATGCAGATGGCAAAAAAGCTGCACCTTGCCGCCCGTGGCCGGTAATTGATTCAAGGTGCGGGCATGGGCGCTAATTTTAAAACCAACCCCGCCTACGGCGATAATCGCAACCTTGTCGCTTTTGCTTTGCAGTTCTCCGGATAGGCTATATATCACAAGCACATTATAGCAGTAGGTGGTAGGTAGTAGGTAGTAGGTAAAATGGAGCGGGTATACCACTTGATTTTTTGATTTCTTCTCATATACTACTTACTACTCACTACATACTAATTACTAATTCACATGCCCATTACCCAATCTGCCAAAAAGGCCTTGCGCCAGAATATCCGCCGCCAAGCAATGAATCTGCGGCGAACGAAAGCCATGAAAGAGGTGGTCAAAAAATACCGCAAAATGGTTGCGTCCAAGCAGATGGACGAAGCCAAAAAATTTCTGCCCTCGGTCTATAAAACGATGGATAAAACCGCCAAAGCAGGCACAATTAAGAAGAATACAGCCAGCCGCCTGAAGTCCCGCCTCGCGCGACTAGTCGCGTAAATCCGAAATCCTAATCTCGAAATCCGAAACCGTGCCCTGCTTTTAGGTTTTTGAATATTTGAACTTGTCCTTCGGCAAGCTCAGGATGGTGAGCGTTATCGAACTATTTCGAATTTAGTGCTTCGTGCTTCGGATTTTAGGTCAGCAGTAGGTCTAACAGAACTTCCTCGTATTCGGCCTTGCCGGATTTAACCACCAGATCATAGGCGGCGAATTTTTGGATTCTTTCCGGCCACTGCGCGGACAAAATATTAAAAATCTTTGCCGCCGGCTCGCTGCGCGCGAAGAGTCCCTCCAGCGTGGTCAGGCGCTCACCGATGCGCGGTCCCTTGAGGCCCCTTAAGGTGCTCCAGAAGTCCGGGGTTAGTTCCACATCAAATCGTTCCAGGTCCTTCTGGTTAACCACCTTTTTGCCGAGTGCTGCCAATTTCTGCATCTCGGTCATGGCCCGCCAGGTATCGTTCATGTAAGCCGCCGACAAAAACTCCAGCGCTTCCGGCTCAAAAGTAAAACCAAGTTTGCCGCTCGCGGTTGCTAAAAACTTTTTCCACTCCGCTCCGTGCAGGTATTCAAACTCCTGGTTCAAAGCGTGACCAACACCCTTCTTTTTGGCAAGCAGGGATTCAAGCAATTTGGGCGGCTCCTCGGCCTCGGAAATTAAAATGGTTAAGTTTTGGCGGTTTGTTGCTGTTTTCAACCGATCCGCAAGATGCTTATCGGTAATTTCGTAAAGATTGTCTAGAATCACAAGTTTGGCCGATTCAAAGATAGATTGGCTATCAATGAATTCCCAGAGTTTGTCTATGCCGCCCTCTTCGCCTAAATCAAAGCGGCCGATGCCGAGCGCGGAGTGCTTGCCTTTGAACTCCGCGATTATTCCGTTCTTTTTTTGCTCCCGGCGCCAGTCATCCGGGCCGTAAAGAAAAATTAACATGCCATCTCTATGCTTTTCGGCGCATACATGCTTTTACAAATTCCACGAATAATGGATGGGGGAAAAGGGGTCTGGATTTGAATTCCGGATGGAACTGCGTGCCTAAAAAGAAGGGGTGTTTGTCCCGCGGCAATTCCATTATCTCCATCAGGCGCCGGTCCGGAGAAACGCCGGAGAACACGACTCCCCTCTTTTCCAGGCGGGAGATATAAGCCGGGTTCACTTCATAACGATGGCGATGCCGTTCTTTGATTAGCTGATGGCTTTTAGCTTTTGGCTGATTAGCAGCATATGCCTTATGGGCAATGGTGCCCGGCTGGAGGCGGGCTGGATAGACGCCCAAGCGCATGGTCGCGCCGTAATGCTTTTCCGCAATGTTCTTCTTTTGTTCCGGCATTATGTCTATGACCGGGTAGGGTGTCTTGAGGTCGATCTCGGCGGTGTTCGCCTTGTTCATCCTCAAAACCGAGCGGGCAAACTCCACCACCGCCAGCTGCATGCCGTAGCACAGTCCAAAATATGGGATTTTATTCTCCCGGCAGAAGCGGATAGCGGCGATCTTGCCCTCTACGCCCCTCGTGCCAAAACCGCCGGGAACAATTATGCCGTGATAGCCAGCCAACTCTTTGGTGTTTTTGGCGCCCTTTTCAAATTGTTCCGAGTTTATCCAGTGTATCTCCGGCCGAACCTTAAGCGCGGCCCCGGCATGTTTGATTGCCTCAATCACCGAGATATAGGAGTCCTCTAAAACAAACTGGCCGCTGCCGAAATATTTGCCGACGATGCCGATTTTTAACGTTTTTTTAGCGCGCTTCGCGGACAAAACCATGCGGCGCCAATCCCGCATGTTCCGGCGGCGCAGTTTTAGGCCCAGAATTTTGGCCAACTTCTCGTCCAGGCCGTCTTTTTCAAAATTAAGCGGCACCTCATAGACGCTTTCCGCATTGGGCGCAGAAATGACATTACCCTTGCCGATACTGCACATAAATTCGATTTTCTCCTTGCGCCTTTGGTCCAAAGGAACTGCCGCCCGACCAATGATTATATCCGGGTGCAGGCCGGCGGCGTTCAAACTGCGCACCGCGTGCTGGGTGGGCTTGGTCTTAAGCTCGGTGCCGCCGGCACCCAGAGCCGGCAAAAAACTCACCAGCACCAGAGCCACATCTCCAGGATTGCGGAGACGCAACATGCGCACTGCCTCCAAAAATAAGATGTTCTCGTATTCTCCGGCTGTACCGCCGACTTCGATGACGGCTATGTCTGCTTTATCTTTCTTAATAGCCCGGTCGATGCGCTCGATTACTTCCAGGGGTATGCGTGGCACCACCTCTACTTGATGTCCGCCGTATTCCAAGTTGCGCTCTTTCTGAATAACCGAGAGATAAACACTGCCGGTGGTCATATAATTGCCGCGTCCGAAATCCAGGTTCAAAAAGCGTTCGTAGTTGCCCATGTCCTGGTCGCACTCCGTGCCGTCGTCTAAAACAAAAACCTCGCCGTGCTCGGTGGGGTTCATGGTGCCGGCATCTACGTTCACGTAAGGATCGATTTTGAGCGCGGTTATTTCCAGGCCGCGGGATTGCAGGAGTTTGCCGATGGAGGAACTGGCTATGCCCTTGCCCACGCCGGACATCACCCCACCAACTACAAAAACATATTTGGGTTTTCTTTTTTTCATTCGATTGGCAATTCGCTTTTGGGGATGAGCGCAGGGTTGGTGGGCAAGGTGAAATAGAAGCTGCTGCCGCGGCCCTCTTCCGATTCCACCCACATTTCCCCGCCGTGGGCGGCAATTATGTTTTTGGCGATATAGAGTCCCAAGCCGGTGCCCTCGGTCTGGAATTTAACCGCGCTGGAGCTGCGGAAGAACTTGGTGAAAGTTTTTTGAATTTCACTCGCGGGGATGCCGATACCCGTATCTTTAACTTTGACTTCCAAGAATGGCCCGCGCTCGGATTTTTTGATTGTAACCAGCACTTCCCCGCCCTTGGTGTTATAACGGATGGCGTTGTCCACTAGGTTGGAAGTCACCATACCCAGTTTCTGTTGGTCAAACATGACCGGGGACAGCTGCTCCTTAGGCCGATCCAGGTAAAGCTTAAGGCCCAGACGCTTGGCCGCCGGCAGGAAGTCGGCCAGGGTCTTATCCAAAAAAGCCAGGAGGTCGCCGGACTCGAAATTGTAGCCAAAGCGGCCTTCTTCAATTTTGGAAATACTTAGTAGATCTTCAACTAGTTCTAAAAGTCGGCGCGCCGAGCCCAGGGTCTGTTCCGCAAGCAACTTAGAGCTCTGGCTTAGCCCCGCCTCCTGGCTTAAGGACTCCAGCGCCCAATGGATTTCGGTGATGGGCGTGCGCAGCTGATGGGAGGCCACGGTGATAAATTCGTTTTTGGACCGCAGAAGCTGCGCTTCCCGGGTACGGTTTTGAATGATTTTTAAAAAGCCGCCGATCTTGCCGCCCTGGTCCGCAATCGGCGTAGTAGCTACTCTAAGCTCCAGTTCCGGTTCGGAAAAAGACAGGTCGGCGACCTGCGGATATTCGCCGCTCTTGGAGCGCGGGACGAGAACCGGGGCCAGCGACGGAAACATAACCTGAACCAAAAGCCGCCTTTTGGGATTTTCCACGTCCTGGGGTCTTACTCGCTCGCCCACAATTTCCTCGGACCTAAGTCCGAAAAGAGTCGCGGCCGCCGGGTTAAAAAATATGATTCGTAGATTTTGGTCGTAAACCAAGAGCGCATCTGACAGTCCGGCGACAATGCCGCGAAGCTCGCCTTGCTCCAACCCGCCTTCGTATCGCGCTCCGGCCAGACGCAGAGAGATATAAAAAAATCCTATTAAGATTATAAGCAGCGCCCCGGCGCCAATCATCACCACAAGAGGCGGCGCATAAATCAGGCTGGCCGCCACCATGGCGACGCCCAAAATTAATCCTACCCAGAACCAGCGCATTTCCGGCCTGGCCGGCGAGTAAAGTTGTTTACCAAAAAGTTCGCGAAACGGGAGCATACCCCGTAAGAAATTAAATATTTTCCGTTGCTACTGGCATAGACCTTTAAGTGTTTGGTGGTTGGTTGGTGTTAGACATACTTGGTCTGCGCAGAAAAAATATTTTTTCTGCGATTTCTTACGGGGCATATATGTTTCCCATAATAACATCTAGAAGCCGTGGGTGGAATATTAAAATATCCGGCCCTGGGCTGTTTTGGGGTTGGTTTGCTTAGCGACCGCGACGGAGCCGTTTTCAATGCGCTTGATCAAGCTCACAAACCCCAGCTTGTCCAAATATGCGGCCACCCTTGGCCTATCCGGCTTGAATTCCAGGTCCCGGAGGCCGCTTACCTCCAATTCTGCATTGTGCCGCAAAGCGACCAATTCCCGGGATGTTTCCATTTCTTTAAGGTATGGCTGCAGTTTCTCCGCGAGCTTTTTATCCTTGGCCAAGTTTTTAACAATATTTTCCAAAGAGTTGTATTTCTGGAGCATCTGTTCGGCGGTCTTGGGACCAATACCCGGCACGCCCTTAATATTATCGGATTGGTCGCCAACCAGTGCCTTGTAATCAATAAGCTGGGACGGACCCAGACCGAACTTCTCCCGAACGGCGGCGTCATTCCAAGTGGTAGTTTCGCTCACGCCTTTCTTGAAGGCGCGGACGACAATCTTGTCTTCGAAGACAAGTTGCAGGGTATCGCGGTCGCCGGTTAAAATCACGATTTGCAGTTCCGGTTCCCCGGCAAAACGAGTGGTCAAAGAAGCAATAAGATCGTCGGCCTCCAAGCCCTTTTGTTCAAAAGTCCTGATGCCAAATTCTTCAAACTCCTCGCGGGCAGCGATAATTTGGGGCACAAGTGTCTCCGGCGTCGCCGGTCGCTGGGCTTTATACTCTTTATATTTTTCTTCGCGGAAGGTCGGTTCCGGACGGTCAAAACAGGCCGCGGCGTAATCCGGTTTATCCTCCCGCCAAATCTTAATAAGGATACTGGCTAAGCCGTAGAGCGCCTGCGCCGGACTGCTGTCTTTCGCGGTAAGCGGCGGCAATGCGTGGAAGGCGCGATGAATAATGGAGTTGGCGTCGATTAGGAGCAAAATCTTCATGGTTTTCTCTACAAATTACGAATTTTTTACGAATATACGAATGGGACTAAGCAGAATGTTTCGTATACTCGTACTTTTTCGTATTTCGTAGCCCGATAACACGTTGGTTCTCTTGTTGGCCGTGACTGAGCCGGACCCACAAAACACTGCTCGCCTTTAGCCGGGGCAGTGCCCCTTTAATCCTGTCTGCCCATTCAATTAGCACAATGTTTTTAGAATTAAGCATAACCGGTTCCAGCTCCAGAACCTGGAGTTCGCTTAGCTTGCGCAAACGATAGGCGTCCAGATGAAAAACGTTCCGGAACTTACCCCGCCCCAGCGCAGCGCGGCGCATCAGGATAAAGGTCGGGCTCGTTGCTCGCCGCCGCAGCCCAAGTCCGCGGAAAAATCCCTGAACCAAGGTGGTTTTACCGCTGCCCAAATCCCCGGTCAACGCCAAAACCCGCGCCCGCCGACCCGGACCGAGGCGCAAAATTTTCCGGGCCAGGTCAAAGCCGAATTTTTTCGTCGCCGCGGAAGAGGAGCTTATATAGACCATAATTGTTCTTGATGATGAAAAAGATCGCGGCGGTAAGCAATGCCGCCGACAAGAGCGCGAGCCCAGCCGGTCCCCAGTCCGGCCAGGAATTGAATTTACTGCCCGGCGGGTAGGCGGTGAGTGCCAGAGTATTAGTCGGCAAAGAGTTCACACCCATCGGCGTAGGCGAGGCCCAGACAAAACCATTATCAACCCTGGATAAGCTCATGCCCTCGGGCGCACTACCCGGGAAACTTGATTCGTCCGCAACCCGTCCCTGGGCATTATATAACATAATGTGCTCGTTTTGGTTTTTGAGGGTCAGCTTGGTCCGGCTGCGAGGCAGAAGCAGATAGCCGTGGGCGGACACGGTGTCCGCGCCAAAGATAAACTTTTTACCGCTGGAGTTTACCAACTTCCAGCCGGATAAATTTGCCGCCGAGTCGCCGCTGTTTATAAGTTCCAGCCACTCCCCGTCCGCATCTGCGCCCTCCGGGTTAGGCAACCATTCATTTATTAAAACCATTTCACAAGAGTTCCCCGGGCCGTCTCAACCCCAAGTGGTCATAGGCGGCAGCAAGAACAACCCGGCCAGCCGAGGTGCGCTGTAAAAAACCCAAGCTCATCAGGTATGGTTCATAAATGTCCTCAATCGCCCCGCGTTCCTCGTTCAGGGCGGCGGCCAGGGTGCCAACCCCGACCGGACCGCCATTGAACTTCTGGATTATTATCTCCAAAAGCCGCCTATCCTGGGGCTCTAGGCCAACTTCGTCTATATCCAAAAGCTCCAGTGTCTTCTTGGCGACACCTTCATCCACTCCCTTCTGGCCATGGACTTCGGCATAGTCCCGGGCACGCTTCAATAGGCGGTTTGCAACCCTAGGCGTGGCCCGCGCGGCCCTGGCCAGAATATCTACGGCCTCCGATGCAACGTTTATTCCCAAAATTTTTGCCGAGCGTCCCAGAATGGTTTTAATGTTCTCCGGCGAGTAATAATCCAGTCGGAAGGTGGCGCCGAATCGCGAACGCAACGGGTTGGACAAAAGATTCTCGCGGGTAGTTGCGGCGATCAGAGTAAACGGCGGCAGGTCCAGGGACAAGCTGCGCGCGCTCGGTCCTTTGCCGACCATAAGGTGAAGCTTGCGCGACTCCATTGCCGGATAAAGCACTTCTTCAATCATACGGTTGATGCGGTGCGCCTCATCAATAAAAAGTATGTCGCCGGATTCCAGGTTGGTAAGAATCGCCGCCATGTCCCCGGTCCGCTCCAGGGCCGGTCCGGAAGTGGTCCGCAGATTGCCGCTGAACTCTTTGGCGATAAGGTAGGCCAGGGTGGTCTTGCCCAGACCGGCCTGGCCGCAGAGGAGCAGGTGGTCCATGGTCTCGCCGCGCTTTTTGGCGGCAGCCATAATTATGGACAGGTTCTTCTTGGTTTTTTCCTGGCCGACATAATCTTCCCAGTGCGTTGGGCGCAGCGCCTGGTCGATGTTCGGGTCTTCCTTTTCGTTGGTGATTCTGTTTTTGGACATTTGGGGGTGGGGTTGACAACTTTTTTATAGTATGCTAATATACCCAGCGTCAAACTTGCCCAGTCACCAGACCGGGCACTGTTTAGCATCTCTCTTTTGTGGCCCGGCATGTACTCGCTTATAGCGCTAACTCGCTATGAGCCGAGTTCCTAGCGTCTATTGAGAAGAGAGGTGCCCGGCTCGGTGCTGGGCTTGCCGTCCCAGACCTGGGGGCAGGAATTGTTTTACGCTAAGGACGGTTGGGTTTCGGCTCAATCTATCCTCTAAATAATTCTAACCTCTTTTAATTTACTTAAAAAGAGACCCTTCTATATCCCCGCTAATCGCGGAGACATAGCCCCCAGATCTGGAATGGTGAGGATCGCACCACCTGCGGTATAGTTGTTCATCCCCATGCGATCGGTCCGGTTGCTTTTTCAATCTCCTCCAGGGTGGTCATGCCCGCAAGCACCTTCAAAACCCCGTCCTCTTGCATGGTCACCATTTCCTGCTTGCGCGCCAACTCTCGCAAAACGACTTCCGATGCCTGCTTCAATATCACCTCTTCCATTTCCGGCCCGGCCAAAAGGAATTCGAATATACCAACTCGGCCCCGGTAGCCGAAATTATTACACTCGCTGCAGCCCACCGCTTCGTATAGGGTGTAATGTTTATAATTTTCTTTTTTACCCCGCTCCGGCATCTTGCCCAGGGCCTTTTGAATTTTATTTTTGAGTTCGGTGTTTGTGGCTTTCGGCTTGCGGCACTTCGGGCACAGTTTGCGCACCAGCCGCTGGGCGATTATCAAAGACAGCGCCGGACCAATGGTCGCCGGCTTAACCTCCAGGTCCACTAGTCGGGGCACGGCGGCAACGGCG
>JBBUAX010000144.1:0-4926 GCA_038058515.1 Patescibacteria group bacterium | reverse complement strand
TCTAGTTCTGCGGCGGCGGGCCGGAGGGACCGATGACATACGGTAATCCGGTCGGGCCGCGGAATCCGGCAGGCAGCTCCCGATTCGGCACCGGCGAGAACGGCGGATTCAAACGTGGTCCGGAATACGGCGTAGTGGGCGCGGCGGCCGGTTCGGCTCGTTCTGGGGATGCGGTTTGGGAACTTAACGCATCCACAAACAAAGAGAAAAGCACCAAACCGATCAGAATGAATAGGGCGGCTGTAGAAACAACGAACTTCATCTCTTTAATTCTAGGATACTGGGTACTTCGCCTCGTCCGACTCTAATGTGTTTATACTGACCCATTCGACTTCGCTCAGGGTCATCCTGAGTGAAATTGAAGGATGAGCGAGTGACCATTCGACCCCGAGCTCATGGTCGAGGGGAGCGAGTCGAAGTGTGCGCCCACGAG
The DNA here is from genome assembly GCA_038058515.1 of Patescibacteria group bacterium. Classification (GTDB taxonomy): domain Bacteria; phylum Patescibacteriota; class Minisyncoccia; order UBA6257; family 2-01-FULL-56-20; genus JBBUAX01. The sequence continues at coordinate 4,493 of JBBUAX010000144.1, read as the reverse complement.
GATTCGAACCCCGATTACGGGATCCGCAATCCCGTGTCCTATCCGTTGAACGATGGGCGCATTCCGTTGCTCGGCCGGATTATAAGGCAATTTAACCTAGAAGCCAAGGAACTTTTGCAGGGAATCTACCAGAGATTCGCGCCTTTCGGTCTCGCTTAGGAATTGGCCGAGCCGCGCGCGGATTTCTTGAAAACGGGTCTTGGGCAGATACGCCTTGGCCGCCGGCCGGAAACTCTGACCGAAATTTAAAATAACATCCGCCCATTCCGAGGAGTCGGATTCTTCGGTGCTGAAACTGCCGAGCTGGCTCCAACTGTAGAATTTTTTGCCGTCCACGGTGAAGCCCTTATCGTTTAATAAAAAATCTATCATTCGCGGCTGGCGGTTGCCCCAAACGATAATCAGGACTTCGGCGATTACCACAAAGAAGCCGAAAAGGAAATTTTTCTGCCAGATGGCCACGGCCAGAACGAGCAAAGTGATAATGATGCTCGTCCAGTACCAGGACGCCTCCTTGTGGCGATATTCAAATTCCGGCGCCGACCATTTAATCTCGGGCATAGGTTTATTGTATCGCTAAAAGCTATAAGCTAAAAGCTATTTCTAGGCCCGGGCCACGGCCAGGGCCAGAACGTTCCTGACCCCGCCGCGGTGGAGCGTTTCCGCTGCGGCTCGGAAGGTCGAGCCGGAAGTAACCACGTCGTCTATGAGCAATAGTCGGCTCTTAGGCGGCAATGGCGCGGCGAGTTCAAAGCAGTCCGCCACGTTGGTTTCCCGTTCCATTAATGAATGGAGGTCGCTTTGCGGGCGGGTGTGGCGAGCGCGCCGCAGGATCTCCGGCGCGTATTTTAAGCGGAAATGGGCGGCGAAAATCTTGCCGATGGCCCCGGCCTGATTGTAGCCGCGCTGGCGCAGGCGGCGCGGACCAAGGGGAATCGGCACAACTGTTTCCCGGCCGGTTAAAGCCACAGCCCGATTGGTGTAGTCAATTAAGAGCTTGGCCAGCGGTATGGCTGCGTCCTGCGTTCCTTTAAACTTTAAAGCGTGGATCAAATTTTTGACCACCGGTTGGCTATAGTTTGCGGCTGTGCCCAGGATATAGGCGGAACGCGGATGGCAGATTTTTCTTGCTTGCGGCAGGCGGGCGCGGCAGACACCGCAGAAGAGGGTTCGTTCCTTAGGCACCGCATTGAGGCAGCTTGCGCAGACAACCTCTTTAGGCCTGGTGCCCACGCCGCAGTTCAGGCAGCGCGGCGGGAAAAGCAAGTCCAGAATAAAATTGAGATTCATATTTTAGCTACGAAATACCTGCCCGCTGTACTTAGAGTACTAAGGGAGGCGCGGCGAAAATGTACGAATATTACGAAATTAGTATTAGAAGTGTTAGAATAATGAAAACCGGGTTAATTAATTCTAGATTGTATGTATAATCCGTTCAAATTCCTCAAACAGCAGATTGCGCCCCATTATTTGGGCGTAGACATCGGTACCACCTCCATAAAAATCGTGGAGGTGGACCAGGGCAAGCAGCTGCCCCGCCTTTTAAACTACACCACCCTGGAAAGCCAGGGGTCGCTCACTCGCGCCAACGTGGCGCTTCAAACCAGCAGTTTAAAATTGTTTGAGCAGGAAACGGTAGAGCTACTCAAAGCCGCGCTCAAAAAAATGAATCCCAAAACCAACGTAGCGGTGGGCTCCCTGCCCCTTTTCTCCGCGTTTATGACCGTGCTCACTTTCCCGGATATGAGCCAGGGTGAATTGCAGAAATCCCTGGCCCTCCAAGCCAAGCAATATATCCCCCTGCCCATATCCGAAGTCGTCATCGAGCCGCTCCGGGTGGGCGAGTATCAGGATGACAAGGGCTTTAAGTATCAATTGGTGCTTTTGATAAGCGTACCCTTGGAGCAGATAAGGAAGCATCAGAGCATTTTCAAAAAGTGCGGATTGGAACTCAAGGCCCTGGAAATTGAGGCCTTGAGTTTGGTGCGGGGACTTATCGGCAGCGACCCGACGCCGACCATAATCGTAGACATTGGCAGCCGCTCCGCAGCCATTGCTTTCGCGGAGAAGGGTGAATTGCGCTTTACCAGTCAAAGTGATTTTGCCGGCGCTTCGCTGACTCAGGCGGTAGCCGCGGCTTTAAGCATCAATCCATTGCGGGCGGAGGAGCTGAAACGCGAGCGGGGGATTGCCGGCACCGGGCCGAACTACGAGTTATCCACAATAATGTTGCCGTATATGGATGCTATAATTAGTGAGATAAAACGGGCCGAGGCTACCTATGCTGGCCAGTTTCCTGTTGCCGTGAAACCCGAGAGAGTTATCGTGTCCGGCGGCGGAGCAAATCTCCTGGGCATTGAAAAATATATGAGCCAGCAACTGGGCCTGCCCGTGGTCAAAGCCGCGCCGTTTATGCGCTTTGAATATCCGCCGACCATCGAGCCAATTGTTCAGGAGATGAATCCGCTCTTGGCCGTTGCCCTGGGCCTGACCCTTAGGGAGTTTAGATAAAGGGCTTTCTACGAATTTTGGAGTCAGAATGACGAACAAAATTTGTAAAGAAAACCTTTACCCCGTTAGATAGCGGAACAAACTTATGAAGATGCTCAAAAATCAAGTCAGACCAGTAAGGTTTAGTTCTTACCCTAAGCCAGGCTCTTACCCGCATCTAACGGGGTGCTCAATTTTATGGTTAAATTTCCATCGCCTGTCGGCTCGCAAATTTAAATAAAATTGGCATGCCTCTGCCGCCACAAGCAATTGAACAACTAAGCCGGGAATCGGCGAGCACGCCGGGTTGGTCCGGGCGGCTGTTGATGTTTTCCGCCACCCTCTTCCTGCTGGCAGTTGTAGCTTATGCCAGCCTGGCTTTTGGTTACCGCCCATATCTAGATGGACGCATAGGCGAGTTGCGGCGGGAAGTTGATGCCCAGAGCCAGCAGATCTCTTCCGGCGACCAAACCAAGCTTTTAGGTTTTTATTCCCAGATAGCTAACCTGAACACTCTTCTGGGCAAGCATGCGAGCGCCCTGCCCCTCTTTGAATTTTTGGAAAAGAATACGCATCCCAATATTTATTTCACCAGCATGAATCTGATTGCGGCCAGCAAACGGGTGGTCCTTGGCGGTATGGCGCGTTCGGTAAGCGATATAAGCGAACAGCTTGCCAGGATCCAATCCCAGCCGGAGGTTAAACAGGTCATCCTGGGCAGCAGCTCGGCTACGCTCGACGGCTGGCGGTTTGATCTAACCCTGGACCTCACTCCCGATTTTTTGACCTGGAGCTTAGTCCCGGAAGCAGCCGATACCGGGACTCTAACCCCAGCCACCACCACCACCTCTACCTCCACGCCCACCTCCAGCGTCAGATAGATGAAGCAAAGCGACCATGAATCCCGTTAGAGACAACAATTCTATGACTTCTAAAACAAACCTTGTCCAGCGTCTAAGAAATCCATTGCTATTAAGGCCGATTTATTTACGGTCGTCTAAAGACGACCTGTCTCTAACGGGATGAAACAATCAGCCAAAAGATTAATCAGTTCGGTCACCGCCCTTCTGCTTATAGTGGCTGCATTTGTCTCCTTCTTTAATTTGGTTAAGCCGGCCTACAGCGAGGTATTCAAATTGCGCGGCGAAGAGACCAGCCTGGAAGGTCTCAAAAAATCACAGGGTGAAATAGTTCTAAAAATTCAGAAACTGATCGCCACCTATAACGACGCTGATGAAGCGCGGGAGACCGTTTCCCGGGTGTTGCCGGCCACGCCGTCTTTAGCCGAAGCCCTGGCCCAAGTGAACGGCCTGGCGCTGAATAACACCCTAACCCCGCAATTCATAAGTGTGTCCTCCATAAACGTTCCGGTTCAGGTCGAAGGCGAGAAAAAAAGCGTGGGGGCCATGATTCGACCGATAGTGCCAGTGGTCTTTCAGATAAAACTGACCGGAAGCTACGGGGATTTCAAAAAATTTTTAGACAACATCCAAACCAATGTCCGCTTATTTGATATCGGCAACTTGACCGTCCAGCCGATAAACACCCAGGGCAAGGTCAGCCGCGATCTTTATTCCTATGACCTTTCGGTCGTAACCTATTACCAGAGCGAATAAAAATATGGCTACGTTTGTAGAGAAAAAAAACGGAGGTCTGGGCATAATCAGCGTTCTTATCTGGCTGGTCCTTATCGGCGTGGTTATCGGCGGCGCCTATTATATATTTTTCAAGAAACCGGAGCTTATATCCGTAGCCCCGCCTGCCGAGTTTGAAGACGTTAAGCAGTTAGCGGCAATTGAGCTGGATCCACAGGCGGTAGTAGAAGGCGCTAAATTCCAGGCGCTTAAGTCCCATATAACCTCCAAGACCCCGGAACGCTTCGGGCGCTCCAATCCGTTTTCGCCACCTTAATGATTTTTGGGTGTAAAAACCCACTTTGTTTAAGACAAATGTATGGCTACGAAATACGAGAAATATACGAAATTGCGAAAAATTGAATTTAA
>JBBUAX010000143.1:0-1566 GCA_038058515.1 Patescibacteria group bacterium | reverse complement strand
TGGAAAGGGTTAATTTCCTGGAAATCAAGCCACCGATTACATTAATAGTTCCCGGCACGCTTAAAACATACATTTTTTCCGTGCCATAGATGAGTCCGTTGCTGTCCAAGTTGTTTAAGCAGCTTTCCAAAAAAATTTGGTTGTTGCCCATGATGCCGGCTGGTTCGTCTGGGTCCGGCCTGGTGACAGTGATATTGTCCAGGCCGCAACGCGTTCCCCAACAGCAATTATTAGCAGTCTTGCCTAGAGTAACATTGCCTTCTGCCACCAGAGCGCCGTTAATCGTCAGATCCTGGCCGCCTTTGATTTCAATGTCCCCGGTGACATAGGTGATGCCGTCCAAAACCAAAGTCTGGTTTTCCCAAAGAAGATCTTCAAATTGGTTTTCCGTATATGTTCGGTCTGCCCGGTCTTTGTATGAATTAGGACTGCCTGGTTCGTTAAAGATGATCACTGGAAAAGGCAGAGGATCCGGTTCAGGCGGATAGTTCTGGGATTGGGTGCCTTCGGCATTGACCGCGCCGCCGCCGCTGGTTAAAATATTGCCTGTAGCTTTGACAATGCCCTCGGCATTAAGGACGCTGTCATTATTTAAAATAATGTTGCCATTGGAAAACACGCCGCCGTCATGGACATTCATGACAGAACCGCTCAGATCTATGTTGCCATCCGAAGACTCGCCGTTTTCGCCGATGATGCTTGCTGCCAGAGGTTTGTAGATATTAGCCTTAATAATCCTTTTTGCAATGTGGCCGTTGGCCATAGTCGAAAATCCGGTGGCGGTTATCCGTCCAGTGGCCTCGCGGGAGTTGGCAATTTCAATCTTGTAAGACTGTCTGCTCCCAAAAGCCGGGTCGCGAGTGTAGGAAACAGTCCAATCCGGATCGGTCTCAAAACCGTTTTTCCAGGAATCGTCATTTTTCAGTTTCCAGATCGCTTCCGCTAGAGCGCTCTCGGCCAGATAATATGTCTGAGTGGCGACCGTCTGGCTGGCAGAGATTTTCATTTCAGTCAGGACGGAGCTGGTGACAAAAATTCCCAATACCAAGAGCATCGTCATGACAAGAATAGTGGCGATGAGGACGAATCCATTTTGTTTTTTGTTTTCCATTAGAGGTTTCGGCCGAAGATCGAAGTATTGATTGTTTCCGTCTGGGAATCTTTGCTTAAATACAGATTAATATTAATGAGCCGGTCGCCCCAGAATTCCAGATCCGAGAAGTTCTCTCCTGCCAGCTTGTCTTCCAGGGTCAAGGGAACAGCCGGCTGGCCGTATTGGTCGACCGCGCTTTGGTATTGGTAGATGTACGGCTCAACGGCCCCTGGCAGGATATATCCCAGAATCTGCCTTTTGACATCCGTGCCGTCGAGATAGTAGCGGATATATTGAACTTGGCTTGAATCATGGCCGTCTTGGAAAATGATTTCATCCGGAATGGTTTCCGGATCATTATTGGTCGCAGGCAGGGGAGTAACCACGCCCGGAGCTTGTCTCAATTCCCTGGCTATCCTGTCTAAAATAACCCGGCCGTTCTGAGTCAGCTCGCCTTTGGTATTGGTTGAACG
>JBBUAX010000142.1:1482-2683 GCA_038058515.1 Patescibacteria group bacterium | reverse complement strand
ACTTATCCGCCGCCTCCTGCAATTTGGCCGAAGCGCTCCGGCCGAAAGCCGCGACTTCCACCAAGCGCCCCTTGCCCCACTTAAGATAATCTACAAGCGGTATATAGTCGCCGTCACCGGTCACTAAAATGACCACGTCCAGAAAATCAGCCATGCGCACCGCATCAATGGCCAAGCCCACATCCCAATCGCCTTTTTTGGTGCCATCGCCGTAGACCTGCAGGTCTTTAATTCGCAACTCCAAGCCGGCTTTTTCCAGCGCCTCAAAAAAGGAGGCCTCGCCCGGCGTGGCTTCGGTCTTGACCACATAGGCCAAGGCGCGGATAAGTTGCCGTCCGCCGACCAAATTCTTTATAAGCTCCGTGTAATTAACCCGCCCGTGATATAAATTTTTAGCGGAGTGATATAAATTAGCCACATCAATAAAAATACCGATGCGCTGATCGGAGTATTCAGTTGTTCGTTTGACTATCTTCCGTTCGGAAATCATGCCAATTAATTAATGGTTCTTGTTTGTAGATTCGAATGAATTCGTTGTTTCGCGTCGCGTTTCTACTTCTTTAGGTCCAGTTTTTTAATAAGCTTGGCGTGCACCTCCGGCTTGCGCTTGCGCAAATACTCCAAAAGCTTGCGGCGGTGGCTGACCATCTTCAAAAGCCCCCGGCGGGAATGGTTGTCCTTGGGGTTTTTCTTCAAATGCTTGGCTAATTCGTCTATCCGACGGCTAAGCAAACCAATCTGCACCGGCGCTGAACCCGTATCCTTGTCATGAACCTGGTGCTCGCCGGCTACTTTGGACTTAACCCGCTTAGTTAATGCCATTGCGCTCGATTATAAATGATTGCCGCAAAAAAGGCAACTTAAGAATCTAAAACCCGACGTACTCCGCTTCTAGCTCTAGGTGCACGTTGAATTTATCGTAGACTGCCTGCTGAATTTTTTCGACCAGAGCCGCTATGTCTGCGGCTTTGGCGCCGCCGAGGTTTATGATGGCCAGTGAATGCCTAGGTGAAATGCCGACTGTGCTATCGCGATAACCCCTCGGAAAACCGCAGCGCTCCATAAGACAGGCGGTCGCAACTTTAACTGTGCCATTGTTTTCTACCCAAGACCACTCACCCCAACACCCACCCTTATTTTTTTCACGTTCTATCTCTGCGCGTACTCTCTCAAAGTCCTCAGCAGAAATAACTGGATTTTT
>JBBUAX010000142.1:0-1472 GCA_038058515.1 Patescibacteria group bacterium | reverse complement strand
CGACGTGGGTCTTCCGATCTTCGTCGATACCTCAGCTTTGGCAGAGGCGGGTCGTTCTACTTCGCCCCGCCGAAACTCAGTGAAGGCGGGTTTTTCCACCATCGCCCGTACTCGCACAAAATCTTCGGCGGAGATAACCGGATTTTTGAAAAACGAACCGACGCTTTGATATGTCTCATATCCCAATAAGACGACCATGCCCTTGCGCGCCCGAATTGTGAGGAGCGCCTGGCGCATTTCTATCAAGCTCGGTGTCCGGTTCCAATCCGCAAAATATTTCTCTACGTCCTGATAGCTTGAAACATTGGCCTTGCCGCCAGGGATAAGCTCAAAAACAACCTCGGTTATAAAATACCTACCGGATTCCTTAGACCGGAAAATGCTGTCGCGATAGGAAAATTCGCAGTCCGCACCGGAAAAAATGCGCGGTTCGCCGGTTTTTATATGAAACGCCCGCACCTCTCGGATGGTTTCCTCTGCGCTCTGGCCATAGCACCCGATATTTTGGACCGGAGCCGACCCAACCGTGCCCGGCACGCCGGATAGATTCTCCACGCCGGCAAAACCCATCTCTACCGTACGTTTCACGAATTCATCCCAGTTCTCGCCGGCGCCGACTTCAACCCGCACCTTATCCCCGAGATTTTGAACCTCAAAGCCGGTAATACCATTTTTTATAACCAGCCCCGGCAAGCCGCTGTCGGCAATGATGATATTGCTGCCTCCGCCCAAAACAAAAACCGGTAAATCCTTGCCGCTGGCGAATTTGAGCGCCTCGCGGGCCTCGTCCTCGCTTTTAACTTCAACGAAATATCTCGCCGGCCCGCCGACGCCCATAGTTGTAAGCGGCGCCAGCGGGACATTCTCTAGAATATTCATATTCGCCACAGAGTTAGAATCGCAGATTGTTGTATAAAAATCAATTTCGCCCCGAAAAATTCAAAACCGGGCACACGCGATTCGCGGGGGCCCGGCTGAAAGGTGGGTCGTGGGACAGGAGGCTGGTACTGTCTCACAACCCGAAATGGGTCAGGTTGGCCAGGGAATCAGATTCCCGGCCGGGGGAAGCCGCTGTGCACTTGGCGGTCCTCCTGCCCTGAAAACGGATTTAAGCGGATACCCTCCGCCGAGTGCGCAGTCGATGGTCAGGCGCACACTTTCGGTATGACCCCGCGCGCAGGTTCCAGCACCCACTCGCGTTTCCGGGTACGCCCGGAAAACCATACCAGACCTATCAACGAACGAAGGGCCACCCAGGGCGGCGCGCCGTGTAGGACCGCGACACTGCGCGATCCTATTGCGCTGTGCCCATAGGATGGTATATGTATTATACCCTTCCCACAAGATTTGTCAAATGCCGTTTTGCGACACATATAAAAGGGGTAGAATACCTACATGAGCCGCATCCAGGACTTTTTAAACGAATACCTGTCCTATCTAGAGGTGGAGAAGAACCGCTCGCCCAAGACGCG
>JBBUAX010000141.1:0-3990 GCA_038058515.1 Patescibacteria group bacterium | reverse complement strand
AAGAAAAACTCCTGGGTCTTCCAGAGAACCTCATCCCTGGTGGCGTTGGGGCCGACCTTGCCGATGCCGCCGGGCGACAGACCCCACTCCACAGCGTTGATGCCCGGCTTCCACTGGATGTTGGTAATGACGTTGCCCTCGCGGGTCACGCCGAAGACCCCCACCCAGCCGAAGTGCCGGAGCAGGGAAGCGTAGTGTTCCGTCCCCCTGCCGGTCTGAAGGTCATACTCCAGGACCTGGCCGAAGAAAGGAATCTTCGTTCCCACTTGGTACTCGCCGACGAGCGGCCAGCCGAGGAATCTCTCCTGGCTGGCCATTGCAAGAAACCGTTCGATCGCAGACATATTCGCGCCCTCCTTGGGGGAAGCGCTACGGGTTAGTAATATCCAGCCCTTGGGGAGCTGGAGCTGCTGCGCTAAATTATAGCACCAAAAATAAATTTGTCCAGAGTGCCGAGAAAGATTAAAACAACCCTACCCGCTTTTTCACCTCGGCAATTTTCTTATTGGCGATTTTGGCGGCTTTGTCCGAGCCGGAATCCAGAATAGCTTTTAGCTTATAGCTTTTTCCGCCGGAGGCGGATCCGCCTTTGGCGGAAGCCATTAGTTATTTTTTTTCCTTGCGATAGTCGGCGAAGTGCTTAGTTATAAGTTCCGCCAGTGCGGACTTGAAGGCGGAATAATTTTTGCCGGCAAATTTCTTCTCTAGCTTAGCCACCGGTTCACCGGAAAGTTCGGAATAAATCGTAAGCATATTACTTACACCCTTTTTATGATGCGGGTCATATTTTATTTCCGAGCCGGAGTCGGTTGTGGCGCGCATTACTTTTACCCTTATTTCTTCTGGTGAATCATCCAGGAACAAGCAGCTATCCGGCTGGGACTTGGACATTTTTTTCTCCGGGTTTTTTAAAGACATTACTCGCGGCGCGCGAGTTAAAAGCGGCTGGGGTTCCACGAAGGTCTTGCCAAAACGTTTATTGAATCTACGTACCAAAGCCCGGGTGAGTTCCAGGTGTTGGAGCTGGTCATCGCCTACCGGCACGAATTTGGCGTCGTAGAGGATTATATCCGCGGCCATAAGAACGGGATACATAAGAAGGCCCGAGTTAACGTTTTGTTTATTTACGATGGACTTATCTTTGTATTGAGTCATCCGTCGTAGCTCGCCCTCCGGAGTTATTACCGTCAAGAGCCACATAAGTTCGGCGTGCGCCGGGATGGAGGATTGTAGAAAAATAGTTGATTTTTTTGGATCTAGCCCAGCTGCTAAATATTCGGCAGTTAACTCTAAGACTTGCCCTGGCTTTTCTTTATGATTGAAATCTTCTGTTAGGGAGTGCAGGTCAGCAATGAAAAAGTAGCAATCATATTTGCCGGAATCCTGGAGGTCTACAAAGTTTTTCAAAGACCCTAAAAAATTACCGAGATGGAGATGGCCCTCAGGTTTGATTCCTGAAACAAGAACTGGTTTAGTCATGGGTTATTGGCGCCTGCTACGAAATACGAATTTTCAATGGTTGCTTTTCGTATATTCGTATTTTTTAGTATTTCGTAGCTAAATTTCGATTACCACCGGTAAAATCATTGGCCGGCGCTTGGTCTTAGTATACAAAAACTGGCCGACTTGGTCGCGGATGAGGGTTTTGAGATAATCCGCCTCCACTTCTTGATAGGTGGGCAGGCGGGAAACGACGCCTCGCACCCGCTTGCGTATTTCTTCCAGTATCTGTTGATTTTCTTTGAGGTGGATGAAGCCGCGGGAGATGATGTCCGGGTTTTTTACCAGCCGCCCGTTCTGCCTGCGGTCCAGGGTGACGATAATCACGACCATGCCTTCCTGGGCCAAGCTTCTCCGGTCGCGCAGAACCACTTCTTCCACGTCGCCTACGCCCAGGCCGTCCACCATCACGTAGGAGGCCGGCACTTTTTCTTCGCTCACAATAAAGGAGTCGGGGGTAAGGTGAGCAACATCGCCATTATCCATCATTATCACCCGCTGCCGCGGTATGCCGACTTCTTCCGCCAGGTGCGCAAGGCGCTTGCGCATAAAGTAATAGGCGTGCATCGGCAGGATGAATTTGGGATTGGTTAGTTTCATCACCAGTTTGAGGTCTTCGGCGTGGGCATGGCCGCTGGTATGGATGTCCAGAAGCTTGGTGTTATAAAGTTCGTCCACCTGGCGAGCGATGTTGTCCTGGAGCGCCTGAACACTTCTCTCGTTCCCGGGAACGACCGAAGACGAGAAAATAACCGTGTCCGAGCGCTTGAGCCGGATGAGTCGATGCTCGCCGCTCACTATGCGCATCAATCCGGCGTTCGGTTCGCCTTGGGCACCGGTGGTGAGAATCAGGACTTTTTCATCCTTATATCTGTTCAACTCTTCCGGCTGGATAACAGTGTCTTTTTGCGGGGTGAAGTAGCCGAGTTGTTGGGCAATGGTCATGTTGTCGCGCATAGACCGGCCGTTTAGTGCCACCTTACGCCCGTACTTCTCCGCAATTTTCACTATTTCAAACACCCGGGTCATGAGCGAGGCAAAGGTGGCGATGATGACCCGGCCCCTGGCTTCCTTGATCAGCCCTTCCAGATTGTCTTCCACAGTCATTTCCGAATAGGAAAAGCCCGGCTTCAGGGAATTAGTGCTGTCCACGAAGATGCTGTGTACGCCGCGGCTGCCCATTTCCTTGAAGACCTCCGTTTCAATCGGTTTGCCCTGTTTGTCTATCTTCAGCCGGAAATCGCCGAAGCTCACCATGTTTCCAACAGGGGTTTTCAAGATAAAACCCAGCGCGTCGGGGATAGTATGGTCAACGTTAAAAAACTCGGCCTCAAAATGCTCACTTACCTTAACCTTGCTGCCGTGTTTAACAACCTCAAATCTCAACTTAGGCGCGTTCACGAATTCCTGGTGCCGCTTCTCTACGACCGCCTTGGTGAAGTCGGCGGTGTAGATCACCGGGTTGCCCAGTTTCTCGATCAAATAATGGATGGCGGCGATGTGGTCATAGTGGCCGTGGGTCAAAAAAATGCACGCGATTTTTTCCTTCCGGCTCTGCAGGTAAGAAATGTTAGGGATGATATAGTCAATGCCGGGCGTGGTTTCTTCCGGAAATTGGATGCCGACATCAACCAGAACGATCTCGTTTTTGTATTCAAAAAACGAGCAATTACGCCCAATCTCTTCCAGGCCGCCCAAAGGCACGAAACGTAAAGGCGCTCCGCCGTCGTGCGGTTTATGTTCGGTCGCAATTTTCGGTTTTTTCGTGGTCCTTTTGACCATTTATTCAGAAAATTTGGTGCCCAGGGGGAGACTTGCACTCCCACGAGCTTGCGCTCACACGGCCCTGAACCGTGCGCGTCTTCTAAATTTCGCCACCTGGGCGTAGTAGGTCTAAATCAATGTTATGCGGAGTATCAGTCGATAAGATTTGTTAATTATAGCGCAGCCGGCGGACAAAAACAAGGGGAGTAATCGCGAATAATGCGAATTGGTGATAATAACGCGAATATAATCTGGCGCGTTACGCAGAAAATAGTCATCTTTTGATCAATCGTTTAAGTTCGTCAACGATTTTGATCGGCCCGGGCTCCGCTCGGTTCAGCTTGGCCAGGTGGAAACTTGTCCAGTCCGCTAGCATTATGGATTGCCAGACGCGCTCCAGAGTGGTTCGGCCGGAAAGAGCCGGCTCGATGACCACCGCGCGTTTGCCGTGCAGGAGCTTTTTTATAACTCCTATTCTTTTCGCCAGTCGTCCTTGGGCGCGGTGCAAGAATATGGCCGTGGCCGGGAATATGTTTTTTTCAAACCCAACGATCTCGTTGTGGCTCGCTTCCGGCAGGACATTTAACGACGCGTGATTTTTGGCGGTCTCGTTTATTTTAAGCTTCCAGACGTAGCCCAGCTCGGCGTGGGCAAGGTCGGTATAAATGAAGATGCTGCGCTTGTGTAGTTTCTTGGCCAGGGATTTGCCGGCTGCCTCGAAATTTT
>JBBUAX010000140.1:0-2362 GCA_038058515.1 Patescibacteria group bacterium | reverse complement strand
TAGGAAAATCTCGTATACCGCTATGGTATGCTTAATTTATGCTGGGTCTGATCTTTACTTCCATCGGCACCTTTTTTGAAGAGATTGCCACATCCATCGGTAAGCACGAGGTGGAGAACCACCGGGAGAGCACCTATACCATGGCGGTGCTCAGCTTGATTTGGGGATTGGTCTTTTTGGGCGTTATGGCTTTGGCCGGCATAGCCCCATTTATTTTTTCTCTGAAGTCCCTGCCTACATTTGCAACCCGCTTTGTTTTGGAGGTTTTTCAGGTGCATGTCGCTCTTATCGGCATAATCCGGGCGGATCGGAGCACGGCAGGTTTCATACGCACCGGCACCATACCCCTTCTGCTTCTCATGGATCTATTTCTTGGCTATTCTCTCGGCCTCTACCAATTCTTGGGCATCGGCCTGGTAATAATTAGCTTGATACTGGTCTTTGTGGAAAAGGAAATCAGCCGCAACGGGCTCGGTTTTTTGATGCTGGGCACGATAAACGCCGTTTTCACCATATCCCTTTATAAATATAATATTTCCAACTTCAATTCCGTGGCCGCGGAGCAGGTGATTATGTACACACTGCTTGTCGTCTATTTCTTCCTTGTCGCTCACTTTATAGCCAAAGAGAATCCCTTTCGGATGATGCGCCGGCCGCTCCTCCTAACCCAATCGGTGGCCGATGGTATAGCCGGCGTGTTCCAGAGCTTTGCCTTTGTTTTCGCGCCGGCCTCGGTCATCCTTTCAGCCAAGCGCTCCTCCGCGGTTTTGTGGTCCACCCTGGCCGGCAACGTTTACTTCCACGAGAGACACATTCTTTTGAAGCTGGCCGTAGTTTGTATGCTGATTGGCGGGATAGCGCTGATGGCGTTTTAGGACAAAAAACTTATCCACTTGCATAATTTTCGGATTGCGCTACGCTCTCTATCGTAGGCCGCTCCACTTGGCCGCATAGGTCCTGGGGAGCACTCCACGAGGGCGCCTTCTCCCAGGAAAGGAGCTTGCATGGCGGGAGCCATGGCAAGGGACAAGGTGTAGGTTTGGGAACGGTGGCGGAAAGTAATGTGTAAGCGGGCGGGGATTAATCCTGCGCTTCGGCGAGGAATCGTCCCATACGCACTGCACCTCCCTACGGGGGCACACCGCGGCAGACGCAAGTCGACCGCAACCAACCGCTTTCCGTCACCGGTCCGCGTGAGTGAAACAGGGCTCGTCATCGTTTTGACGGCCCTTTTTCGTTTGTTTTCGGGGCATTCTTGACTTATGCACAACCCGAACTTGCAACGCCCGGGTTACGCGTTAAACTTAAACCAGACAAAACCTTGACGCCATTGCTCGTGGATCGTCCCGCCAAGGCGGGATGTGAAGCAAGCTTCAGAATAGAGGCAGCGGCCAGGCAGAGAACCTACCCAAAAGTCGGTTCTCAAACCAAGCTCCGTTGGAGCGCCCTGGGTAGTTTCCTGCCCGTTGCTATGTGGTTCGAGCCGTGGCGTCGTCGTGATGTCGCGGCTCTTCCTTTTTTATATACCCACGAAGATGATTATCCACAGAATTGCTTGCGCGCGTTACCGCCTGCTATATAATTATTTCAATGTCGCCGGGACGGTCCGGGGCAGGAGTGGCGAGGTGCATCATGACCAGGGTGACGTGCCAGTCGGGGTTCGTCTAGCCCAAAAGCGATGCGCTAGCCGTGACCCAGGGGACACCAGAAGATCGGTGTCCCCAACTTATTTTTTGGGTCAAATTCGGCCCATTTTTTATTTGCCCCGTAGGAAATTGCCGGAAAAGTGTGTTGCAATTTTATGTCATAGAATTATTTGGCGAACATGGACTACTTTTAGGATTTTTCGCTGATTACAACTCTTTTACGGCAAACACTTTATTTCCTACGGGGTTTGAAAACCACCTCTTTTTATGCTAAAATCAGGTTGTCCGTGAGACGGCTTTATTTATTTAAAGATGGCTAAAGTAGCCCCTAAAAAAGAGTCCAAACCGGCCAATAATAACGTGAGCTACACCGCCAAAGACATCTATGTCTTGGAGGGCTTAGAGCCGGTTAGAAAGCGCCCTGGGATGTACATCGGTTCCACCGGGCCGGACGGACTGCACCACCTTATTTGGGAGGTCGTGGACAATTCTATCGACGAGGCCATGGCCGGTTATGCCAAAAACATAACCGTAGAACTTCTGCCGGACAATCAAGTGGCGGTTACCGATGACGGCCGCGGCATTCCGGTGGAAATGCATAAGCAGACAAAAAAATCCGCACTGGAGACGGTTATGACCACGCTCCATGCCGGCGGCAAATTCGGCGGCGAAGGATACAAGGTCTCCGGCGGTTTGCACGGCGTCGGCGTTTCGGT
>JBBUAX010000139.1:0-5234 GCA_038058515.1 Patescibacteria group bacterium | reverse complement strand
TCATTTTGAAGCCGTCCTCCCCCAAAATCGTGCCGGTTGTGACCACGTTCTCAAACGGAGCCCTACCGAACAGCACATAGGAAACAACATGCATCAGATAAAACCAGGCGCGGGTCTGGGCAATATACTCGGCCACAAACTGGGCCGGCAGACGGGCTTCAAATACCTCCTTTTGGTCAAAGGGATAGTGGTATTCCGCAAAAGGCATGGAGCCGGCTTCCACCCAGGAGTCAAAAACTTCTTTTATTCTGCGCGCTTCCCCGCCGCACTTGGGACATCTCAAAACCACTTCGTCTATATAGGTACGATGCAGGTCATCTATGCCCATGCTTATTTCAAAAGCGTCCGCATAGCCGGGATACGGCCGCTCCGAGCCGTAATATTTCTGCACCAGCCACAACGGGTCGCCATGGCTCACGATTAAAATCTTTTTGCCCTGATATTTCTTGTCGGCTTCTTTAATGAAGCCGGTCATCCGCTCCTGAATTTGGGTCCAGGTTTCCCCGCCTTCCGGCGCGTTGGTCCAGCGGGTTTCCGCCGGAAAGGCCTGGCCAAAATCTTCCATCTTGCTGCCGTTATAGGCGCCCAGATTGTACTCGCGCAGGCGTTCGTCGGTGGCCACCGGCGCACCCAAAGCCGCACCGATTATATCCGCGGTGTGTTTGGTGCGTAAAAGGTCGGAGCTGAAGATCAAGTCAATTCCGCCCTGCACCCTGAGCCGTTCCGCAAGCTTGTTGGCCCGCCCGACGCCGGCATCGGTCAGGTCATAAACCTCTTTTTCCGGATAGCAGGAATTTATGCCTAAAACATTCTGCCTGGCTTCCCCGTGGCGGGTGAAATAAAAAGCGTTGCTGGATAGTCCTAGTTCCTTGATGCTCCCGATCACGATCGGCGGGCAATCTTTGCTGCATTTCCAAACCGGAATAGGATTGCCCCAGTAGCGGTTACGGGAAATATTCCAATCCGGCGCGGATTCCACGCTTTTTTGATAGCGGCCGAATTTCAAATGCTCCGGGTACCAATTGATCTCCTTGGCATTGGAATCGATCAAGTCCTTTTTTATCTTCTGGATATTTATAAACCAGGCCGGGATGGCGTTATAGAAAAGCGGCGTGCCGCAGCGCCAGCAGTGCGGATAGGAGTGGGTCTGTTTTTCTTTGCGGAAAAGCAGGCCACGTTTTTCTAAATCAGCAATTATCGTCGGGTCGGCATCTTTGAAATACGCGCCGCGCAAAAATTCCGGCGCCTTGTCATTGAATTTACCTTTTTCGTCCAAGAGCGGCACAACCGGCAAACCCACTTTCTGGCCCAGCTCGTAGTCCTCTTCACCGTAAACCACGGCAGTGTGCACTATGCCAGTGCCTTCCTCGGTGGAAACGAAATCCGCGGGATAGACCTTGAAGGTTTTATTGTTTTTAACAGCGGGGACGTCAAAGAGCGGCTCATATTCCAAGCCGACGAGGTCCGAACCCTTCATTGAATTTAGAATTTGTCCCCCGAAGGCGGATCCACCTTCGGCGGAGAATTTGGAATTTGGCTCGCTACCCAAAACTTTCTCTGCGGTGTTTTTCGCCAATATATACGCTTCATTGCCGCTTTTTGCCAACACATATTCAATATCTTCGCCCACAGCAAGCGCCACATTTCCCGGCAGGGTCCATGGTGTGGTCGTCCACGCCAAGAAATAGGTATGTTTACCTGTTTCGAATTTTGAATTTTGAATTTTGAATTTTGCGAAAACTGTCTCCTCTTCCACGTCCTTATAGGAATTGTCCATGGCCACCTCAAAGTTGGAGACTGGCGTTTCACATCTCGGGCAATACATCAAAACCTTGCGTCCTTCGTACACCAGGCCCTTGTCATAAATCTGCTTGAACGCCCACCACACCGATTCCATATAATCGCGGTCCATCGTCTTGTAGGAGTTGTCAAAATCTATCCAGCGGGCGATGCGCCGCACCATTTTGCGCCATTCATCGGCATACTCCAGAACTTTTTCCCGGCAGGTCTCGTTAAATTTCTTTATGCCTATTTCTTCTATCTGTTTCTTGCCGGAGATGCCCAAGTGGCGCTCCACGATTTCTTCTATGGGCAGGCCGTGGCAGTCCCAGCCCCAGCGGCGGCGCACGAAGCGCCCCTTCATCGTCTGGTAGCGCGGAATGACGTCTTTGATGGTGGACGCCAAAATATGCCCGTAGTGCGGGAAGCCGGTAGCAAAAGGCGGCCCATCGTAAAAAGTGAACGGCTTGCCGCCCTTGGTCTTATCTAAAGATTTTTGGAAAACTTGGTTCTTTTCCCAAAACTCCAGGACTTTTTCTTCTATTTCCGATGGCTTAAAATTCTCGCTTGAAAACATGGGATTTGCGAATTTATCTTCTCCGCAATGACTGAATGATAGCAGTATTATGCGGTTTGTAAAATATTGGCTCCTCTAGGACATAAATCATTGACTCCCGCCCCGGATGAAGGTTAGTATCCAGACAGCCAGCCAGCCACGTCCAGGAAGGAGGACTCACATGCCTAAGGGGGTGGCTCCACAGCAAAATAAGCCGCCGGAGCCAACACCGGCAAGCCGGGCCATCGATGTTGCCGAGCGATGGCTCAGGGACCACGGGGTCAATCCCGATCGCCACGGACCCACCGTACTCACTGGTATCGATAACACCCATCGCACCGATCGGTTGTTCATGTTCGAGATTCACGGGGAGGATGGCGGCGGCATTATCCTTCAAGTGGACTCAAGCAAGCTCGTCGACGACGGGGAGCGCGAAACAGCCAAGGCGCGCATCACCAAGGTGAACGAGTACGAGAAGTGCGGAGTGGGCGACAACCGGCGGATGCGCATGGGCGTGACCGAATCCCGCTTGGGCACGTTCAAGCTCGTCGTCCTGGCGAGGGTAGTACCCAACAGCGGCGAGACCATGTCGCCCGAGCTCTTCCAGGAAAGGTGGCTGGATGTCTTCAGTCTCTTTTCCTACTACGACATCCTCAAGGGGTTGGAATGGGAAGTGAGGGTCGTGCCACGCGCACGACCCTCAACGCATTTTTATATCTTTTCCGGCGTTTCAATACCCAAAAACCCAAGGCCGTTCTTTAAAACATTCGCCGCCGTTTCTACCAAAACCAGACGCGCTGCGCGGCGGGATTTGTCTTCATCTTTTAGTATCGGCTCGGCTTCATAGAGAACGTTCGCAGTGTTAGCCAACTCATATAAATAGGTCGCAAGGATGTTCGGTGCGTGGGTCTTGACCCCGCGCTCCACAATGTCCGGAAACTCGGCCATCTTCCGAATGAGCACCGATTCTTCCTCCGTTGCAAGCTTTCTGGAATCCCAGTTTTTCATTTTTACTTTTTCACTTTTAGCTTTGCGCAGAATACTGCGCAACCGTGCATAAGTATATTGCAGATATGGCCCGCTATCACCTTGGAAAGAAATGGATTTGTTTATGTCAAAAACAATGTCCCGACCGATGCCCTGCTTCAAAACGGAATAACGGATGGCGGAAAGGGCTACTTTCTCTTTTATCTCCTCCTGCTCTTTTTTGGTAAGCTCCTTGCGTCCTGCCACTTTCTTGGCTACTGCCTCTTTAATTTGCTCGATGAGCGTCTCTGCGGCGATAACCTCGCCGGTGCGCGAGGACATTTTGCCCGAGGGCAGGCGCAGCATACCGTGACCAATATGGGTCGTTTTCTTAGCCACCTCCGGCATAACCAGCTCCATTGCTTTCATCAGTACCCGGAAGTATTCGTTGATCTCATTGGCGGTTATAACCAGTGACGCGTCCGGATGATACAGGTCAAATTTGAGCTTATTCAAACCCAGTTCCTTGGCTTCATACGTCGGCAAGCCAAGCGAATTTATGAAAACCCGATTATGTAGACCGTAATTTTCGCCCTGGAAAATTACCGCGCCTTGGCTCTCCACGAAAACATCCGGGTGCGCCCTTACTATCTCCAAGCCGACTGAACCGACTTCGCTCTCAAAGAAATAATGCACGAATTTCGTGCCCAGCCGGGCGTAAAGCGTTTCAAAATGATCTAAGCTCCACTTGCGCCCCTGGTCGTATAGCTTGTTCACTGCCGGGTCGCTGCGTTCGTATATCTTTTTATTCAAGCCGTCAATTCCCGCTTTGGCCGCTTCATTTTCCTTATAGGCCTTGGCGCCTGCCGCATATGCCCGCCCGAGCAATTCAACCTTCTTGTCTAAGGGCGCGGATTCGTTCGGCAGCTCGCTTTCCAACCTCATCATCCCCCAAATACTTTTAGCCACATGCGTGCCCACGTCGCCTTGGTAATTCGCGCGCAAGACCTCCGCTCCGTTCGCTTCATATAGCCGTGCGATGGATTCCCCGATTACATTGGTCATAAGATGACCGATGTGGAATTGCTTGAACGGATTGGGGTCGGTGTATTCCACCATGACCCGCTTACCTTTTAACAAATCCAGCCGGCCGTAATCAGCGTCCGCAGCAATTTCCGCAAACTCTTCCTGAGTGGCTTTTTCTGAAAGCCAGAAGTTGATAAAGCCGGGTTCGGCAACGTCCACCTTGGCGAATAAATCCGGCGGGGCCTGCTGGCGGATTTTATACGCCAGCTCCCGGGCAAGCGCTAAGGGATTCTCGCCGCGTTTCTTGCCCAGACGCAATGGGAGGTTGGTGGAATAATGCCCGAACTCCGGCTTGGCCGAAGGCAGAACTTCAAACTCCGCCGCCCGCCCGGCGACCTTCTCTAAAATGGCGATTATCTTTCTAGTCATTGGGGATACCTATTAAATATAACAGAAACCTGGCATTAAAAACGACTTACAATATAATGGAGTAGTGAGACAAACATCTACTAAAAACTTGGCCGAGAATCGCCGGGCACGGTTTGACTACGAAATCCTTGAAACCTACGAGGCCGGTTTGGAGCTCTCCGGACCGGAGGTAAAGAGCACAAAAAATGGCCGGTTGGACTTGTCCGGCAGCTACGCTCTGATTCGCAACGGCCAAGCGTGGCTTATTAACTCCAAAATCCCGCCGTACCAACCGAAAAATATGCCCGACGACTACGCTCCGGACAGGCAGCGTCGTCTGCTTTTGCATAAAACGGAAATCGCCTCACTCCTCGGCAAAACCCAGAAAACATCTCTTACCCTCCTGCCTCTGCGCGCCTATCTGAAGCGCGGTTTTATAAAAATAGAATTGGGCCTGGGCAAGAGTCGCAAGAAACACGACAAACGCGAGATTATTAAA
>JBBUAX010000138.1:0-4478 GCA_038058515.1 Patescibacteria group bacterium | reverse complement strand
AAAGCATCAGTTATCGCCAGAAGCAAAAAGAAGCCCAAGTTTAAAAGCCGCGCGGTGCGGCGTTGTTTCCGTTGCGGCCGCAAGCGCGGACTGATGCGGACTTTCGGCCTATGCCGTATTTGTTTCCGGGAGATGGCGACTCGCGGCGAGATTCCGGGCGTGAGAAAAGCATCATGGTAGAACAACATGTACTACGAAATTTTAGCCAAAATTAAAAATGCGCAGCGCGCGCGCAAAGACGGCCTGCAGGTTCCCTTTGCCAAGTTTGATTTTGAGGTCCTGAAGCTCCTGGCCGCCAAGGGCTTTATTGACGATGTTCAAAAAAGAAGCGTTGGGCGCAAAAATGTTTTGGACATTCGCCTTAAATATAAAAACGGCCAGCCAGGCGTCACCGACTTCCGTATTCAGAGCAAGCCCAGCCGGCGGATGTATCGCGGTTATCGGGAACTTCGGCCGATCCGACAGGGTTATGGCCTGGTTGTCATCTCTACGCCTAGCGGCGTTATGACCAATACAGAAGCCCGCAAGAAAAAGGTTGGCGGCGAGTATCTTTTTGAAATTTGGTAGAGTAATCGCTAATACCGCGAATCACAGAGATAATAACGCGAATAAAATCATATGAGCAGATTAGCCAAAAAATCAATAAAAGTTCCGGCCGGAGTGAGCGTCGTCCAAGCCGACGGCTTGGTTGTGGTTAAGGGTCCTAAGGGCGAAGACAAGGTTAAAATTGCGGCCGGTCTAGATGTTAAGATCACTGATGGTTCGGTTATGGTATCCGATGTTTTGGGCAGTCGGCAAAGCCGCGCGGACGCCGGCACGGTTTGGTCACTAATAAGCAATGCCATCCTGGGCGTGACCGAGGGCTTCGGCAAGGTTTTGGAAATTGAGGGTGTTGGCTATCGCGCCAATATGGAAGGTGATACGCTGGTTCTATTGCTTGGCTATGTGAATCCAGTGCGCTTCAAGTTGCCTCCGGGCGTGAGTGTAACCGTTGATAAAAACGTTATTCGTATCACCGGCATCAGTAAAGAACTGGTCGGGCAGGTGGCGGCCCAAATCCGCGCTCTCAAAAAGCCGGAGCCGTATAAAGGCAAGGGCATTCGCTATCAGGGCGAAGTTATCCGGCGTAAGGTTGGCAAGAAAGCGGCGACGGCAACGACAGCGGCTTAATCCATGAATTTAAGAAAAATTACCAATCAAAAAAGGGTGCGCAGGACCAAACGCACCCGGGCGAGGATTTTTGGTACCGCCGACAAGCCGCGGCTGGTTGTGTTCCGCAGCAATCGTTTTATCTACGCGCAACTTATAGATGACAGTGCCCAGCGGACGCTTCTGTCCGCCTCGGACAGGGGATTGGACAAAGGAGCCAAAACCAAAAATAAATCGGCGCTGGCGGAGGCGATAGGTGAAGCTTTAGCCAAAAAAGCGGACGCCGCCGGAATAAAACGGGTAGTTTTTGACCGGCGCGCCTACGCTTACCATGGTCGGGTTAAGGCGTTGGCGGAAGGCGCCAGAAAGGGCGGATTAAAGTTCTAAAAACAACCATCAATCATGCGCACCGGAGCAAATAACCCACATAGCAGGATGAATCGCGGACGTTATGTGGTCAAAGACGAATTCAAGGAAAAAGTTTTGGACATACGCCGGGTGGCGCGGGTTATGGCCGGCGGCAAACGTTTCCGCTTCCGGGCTACGGTCATCGTCGGTGACGAGAAGGGCCGGGTCGGCGTCGGCGTGGCCAAAGGCATTGATGTGGCCACGGCGGTGGCCAAAGCCAGAACCGAGGGTAAGAAAAGCTTGATTTCCGTGAACCTTAAGGACAGTCGGACCATTCCCCATATGACCGAGGCAAAGTACAGCGCGGCTAGGGTTATAATTAAGCCGACCAGTATCGGCCACGGCCTTAAAGCCGGCGGCGCGGTGCGTTTCGTGCTGGCCTTGGCCGGCGTAAAAGACGCGACGTCCAAATGCTTGGGCCGCACGTCGAACAAGCTGACCAATGCGCTGGCGACAATAGAGGCGTTAAGGAAGCTGCGATCCGAAGCCGAGCATCCGAAGCATACAGCCAGCCAATAATATGCAATTGCACAACCTCAACGTTCGTAAACCCAAGCGCGCTCAGCGCATCGGCCGCAGCGGCAAGCGCGGTTCTTATTCTGGGCGCGGCATCAAGGGCCAAAAGTCCCGTTCCGGACGCCGCATCCGGCCGGCGGAGCGCGACTTAATTTTGCGTTTGCCCAAGCGCCGCGGGTTCAAAAATCGTCCCACGAGCAGGGAAGTTTTTGAACTTAATTTGTCGGACATAACCCCGTTCCGGGGACGTCTGCAGGGATTTGGCTTCAAAATAAATCCGGACATCTTACGCGAAGTTCGCCTGGTCCCTCCACGTTTCCGCGGTGCAGTGAAGATTCTGGCCGGCGGCGAGATTAATTTCCCTGTGCAGATAGAAAACGTCCGCGTGTCCCAAAGCGCCAAGGGAAAAATAGAGAAAGCCGGCGGCAAAATCAACCAATAACTTATAACCAACAACCCACGACGTTATAAGTCATTAGCTATGGGTTTTAATGAATAAATTTCTCCAAATTTTCAAAATTAAGGACTTGCGCCGCAAGATTTTCATCGTCTTGGGGCTCCTGGTGTCTTTCCGGCTTTTGGCGGCGATCCCCATTCCCGGGGTGGATGCGGAGCAGCTGCGCAACTTCCTGGGCACCAACCAGCTTTTCGGTTTCTTGAATCTTTTCTCCGGCGGCGGCTTGGAGAATCTGTCCATTGCCATGTTGGGTGTCGGGCCGTACATCACCGCCACCATCATTATGCAGCTTTTGACCATCATCTTTCCGAAATTCAAGCAGATGTATTATGAGGAAGGAGCGCGCGGCCAGGCCAAATTCAACCAATACTCGCGGATGCTGACCGTGCCCCTGGCCATGCTGCAGGCCTACGGCTTTCTGAATCTGCTTATTGCCCAGAACGTTATTTTGCGCCCGGGCTCGTTCGAGCTCATAACCAACGTCTTGGCCATCACTGCCGGTTCCATGGTGGTTTTGTGGTTGGGCGAACTCATCAGCGAGCAGAAGATCGGCAACGGGGTGTCGCTCATAATCTTGGCCGGTATCGTCAGCCGTTTGCCGCAGGATGTGCGTTTGGCCCTGGCCTCCTACTCGCCGGAACTTCTGCCGACCTATATCGGTTTCCTGGTTGTCCTGATGTTAATAATCGCCGGAGTGGTGTATTTGAACGAAGGCGAGCGCAAGATACCTATCACTTATGCGCGGCGGGTGCGGGGCATAAAACTCTACGGCGGCGTGCAGAGCTATCTGCCGCTCAAGGTCAATCAGGCCGGCATGATCCCGCTTATCTTCGCCATCTCTGTTTTGCTTTTCCCGCAGTTCATCGGCCAGATGATCTCCATCGCCTCGCCGGAGGTGGCGCTTAAGGTGAACGACTGGATCGGGCGGTTTTTGAACAACCAGTTTATTTACGGCACTTTCTATTTCGCCCTGGTGGTTCTCTTCACTTATTTCTACACGGCGATTACTTTCAATCCCGAAGAAATTTCCAAGAACCTCCAGCGCGGTGGGGGATTTGTGCCGGGCATCCGGCCGGGCGAAAATACCGCCCAGTTTTTCGCGAGCATCGTCAATCGCATCACTTTTTTCGGCGCGGTGTTTTTGGGGCTTATCGCCATTCTGCCGATTATCATCCAGGTGGTCACCAATACCCCGGTCTTAACCGTGAGTGGCACGGCGCTCCTAATCGTTGTGGCCGTGGCCCTGGAGACGATGCGCCAGATTAATTCCCAGCTGACCGTGCGGGAGTATGAAGGATTAGAATAATCCTGTCCTATGTTGCCGGACGCGATCTTCATGATGGGGCCGCAGGGTTCGGGCAAGGGGACGCAGGCCGGGATCCTGGCCGGGCGGCTTAATTTTTTTCATTGGGATATGGGTGCGGTCTTGAGGCAGGAGCGGGACCGGAAGCTCTCGAGCGGTGAGACCGTGGGGGAAATAGTAGATACCGGCACCTATCTCACAGACGCCCAGTTGATAGAAATTTTGGAGAGCCGTTTGTCGGAGTTGCCGCTGGATAAGGGCATAATTTTTGACGCGGTGCCGCGGCGGCTGGGCCAGGCGGAGTTCCTGCTTGATTTCCTCCGCAAGCGGGGCAAAAAAATTTTTTACACCGTATATATCGACATACCCCATGAAGAATCCATCAAACGTCTGCTTCTGCGGGCGAAGGCGGAAGGACGGGCGGATGACACCCGGGAAAGCATTGAAAAGCGCCTTAAACAACATAAAGAGGCGACTCTGCCAATCCTGGACTATATGTGCGCGAATACCGTATTCATGGAAATCGACGGCCGGCTTGCGATTCCGGAGGTGACCGCGCAAATAAACCGCGCGTTGGGGCTGGGCGGTGCGTAAATGAAAAAACATATCATTACCATCACCGGATTTCCGGGTAGCGGGAAATCG
>JBBUAX010000137.1:0-2465 GCA_038058515.1 Patescibacteria group bacterium | reverse complement strand
ACATTCATAGCACAATTGAGAGCCAATAACCTGGAAACAGTCGTAGCAATCTTTAGATTTTTCCATGCTCTTAGAATAGGCGACGTTTTCACAGTACATGGTGCTAGGCGAAAGATAGCAGTTTTTAGATTCCCAAGTGTAGTTCGTAAATGGACAGTTGATGTTTTGACTGCCCTCCAGGCTGGGGCGTGGAACTTTCTTCAAAAAATCGCCGAACTGCTCGAAAAACGGCCGGGAAAAATCGTAATCCTGCCCAAAAGAAAGCGGGTCACAATTATCAGAATTCCAGCACTCAAAACAATAAACCATAAAGGGCGTATCGGCGGGATACATAGAAACCATTGGGTTCTTGCAAAGCCCACAGATCCCCTTATAAAGCATTCTTTCATTGCGAAACGCCATCCGCCGCCTCATTCGGCACTCCGGGCACCAGGTCGGCGCCGGGACTTTGATTCTCTCGTAGAACGCGAAGTCCTCCGGTTCGATGACGAACGATTGCTTACAGTTCTGGCAGTTTCTCGTTTCCGGCTGAGTCATTCTCTACTACATTCTACATACTACTTACTACTTTCTAATGCAACTATCCCCGGCAGTTTTTTGCCGGCCAGGAACTCCAGCATGGCGCTGCCACCAGTGGAAATAAAACTGAATTTCTTGTCCAGCTTGCGCTGTTTTAAGAACGTCACCGTTTCTCCCCCGCCGGTCAGGGCAAAAGCCCGGCGATTCCGGGCAACGGCTCGAGCGACCGCCAGATTGCCCGCGGCGAATTTCTTTTTCTCAATCAAGCCCATTGGGCCGCTCCAGATGATAGTCCGGGCGCGGCGGATTATTTTCACATACATCTGCACCGTTTTCGGCCCGATATCCAGAATCATATCCCTATCCTTGCGGTAATCCACCGGCAGAACCACCTTGGGGTGGCGGACAAACCGCCGCAGAGCGCGGTAATCGCCGTCCACCTCATCCACCTTGGACTTACCGACATCTGTGCCGCGCAGTTTAAGCAAGGTGTTGGCGGACACACCGCCCATCAAAAACTTGTCCGCTTTCTTCTTAAAGTATCTAAGCATCCCCAGTTTATCGTGGGCTTTGGCCCCGCCGATTATGAGCACCAGCGGCTGGCGCGGATTTTTCATGACCCGCGACAGCGTTTCTATTTCTTTTTCCAGTTCCAGACCGGCATAACTCGGCAGGAATTTCTCAATTCTGGCCACGGAATCGTCCGGGCGATGACAGACGGCAAAAGCGTCGTTCACATAATAATCGCCGAGGCCGGCAAGCTTCCTGGCCAATTCCGGCGCTTTGGTTTCCTCGCCCTTGAGAAAACGGATATTTTCCAAAACAAATACCGAACCCGCCGACGACCCATTAAGCGTCTTTTTTATCGCCGTAAAATCGAACTTCGGCAAAAAACCGACTTTTTTACCGAGCATCCTGCCAAGCGTGGCGGCATCCCGGCACAAGCTTAACTTCTTATCAAAACCCGCTGGCTTGCCCGCCGAAGTTTTAACGAAGGCGGGCCGGCCGCGATGACTAACAACCAAGATCCTGGCCCCGCTCCGCAGAAGAAGCTTTATAGTCGGCAGAACCGCACGCATGCGCCATTCATCCTCGGCATTAAAGTCCAGGCGCAGGAGGGCGACGCCTCGGAGCTTCGATCTTGATGCTTGGCTTAAGTAGCGCATTTATTTGTGGGCGATTTCCAGATTATACTCCGAACGCATATGACTTTGCGAGAACTCCGCACTGCCGCCGACCTTCTTGTGCGGATTGAATATTCCCTGCGGGTCAAAAACTTTTTTGACCTGGGTGAATAATTTAAGCATCGGCTCCGAAAACTGGCGATTCAAGAACGGCGTGCGCATCAGGCCGTCGTTGTGCTCCGCGGACAGCGCCCCGCCTAAAGACAGGGCCAGGGTATAAACCTCCTCGGCTATCTTCCATACTTTCTCCGCATCCTGCGGGTCGCTCAAATCCAAAAACGGCTGGAGATGCAGATTGCCGTTTCCGGCATGACCCCACACCGAGAACTCCGTTCCGTACTTTTGAAGGATCTTATACAAGCCGATAAAATAATCCGCGAGCTTGTCCGTGGGCACCACCGTGTCTTCTATGAACGGCAACGACTTCTTTTTGCCCGGCGCATTCTCCGCAACTATCGCCGCCGAGCGCCGCGCCTGCCAGAGCATGTCCTGCTCCTGCGGGTCATAGGCCTCTTTTAAGTCAACGGCAAGATTGGCTAACAGCTTCTTAGCTTGGTTAGCTTGGTTTTTTACCTCCTCCGGGGTTTCGCCCTCAAATTCAATGAAATAGACCAGGGCTGGCGCCTCCTTGCGGCCGGCCATCACCGTCTTGACCATTTCCGGCTTGGTCGCAGAAAGCGTCTGTATCAGAAATTTATCCACCAGTTCAAAGGCGCTGGGTTTAAGCGGCAAAATTTTATTCACCACATCTCCGGCTTTCTT
>JBBUAX010000136.1:0-2247 GCA_038058515.1 Patescibacteria group bacterium | reverse complement strand
CGAGGCGTATCGCCGCTACGCTGCGTCCTTCGTCGCCTTTTGGTGTCTAGGCATCCACCATTCGCCCTTATTTGCCAATCATCCCAATGCTGACTTATTACTCTGCTGGCCACGAGAAATTGTCCCGCCAATTTTCAGGACGGATCCACGGGACGAACCGAGATCCGCCGACTGGCGGAAAAGTATGGCCCAGAGCTTCAAATATGTCATCTCGCCTACGGCGAGAACGCTGATTTACGCAGATTGCTACGCTGATTTACGCTGATAAAATATCCGCGTCTATCCGCCTGGGCGCGAAGCGCCCCATCCGCGTTCATCCGCGATCTTGTCGTAGACAAGATGTTAATTTTCAAGCTTCGGTCGGCTCTATCATTTCCGAACACCCTTCGACCTGGCTCAGGGTAGTCCTTTTAGGACTAAAAAAGCCGCTTACAAGCGGCCGGGGCACACGTAAAACGAGGCCCTTCAGCCGCTATTTTTCTGGACTTTTTTGATATTCCACATCGGTACGGTATCAATTATAGTCATATCCCTGGTCTTGTCAACAGGCCGGGGAAACCGCTTAAATCCTGGGGCAGCTATACACAAATCACCGATGCTTGGGTTATAATTCATACCAGGACTCAAACCAGGAGGATGGGCAATGTCTACAGAGCTTTCCGAGCTGTGCGACAAGATCAACCGGGATTGTGAGAGCATTCGCCTCTCACTAAAAATCATCGCCGGAGAATGCATCGTTGCTGTCTGGGCATTCTCCCTGGTGGTCACCTGCTATCTGTGCCGGCATTCATCCGGGTGCAGCTAGCGTCCCCCTAGCCGCGGCCGTCCACGAGACACAGGACGGCCGCTCATCTTTAACGAGCCACCAAACTAAAAAACCGCCTCTCCTCCCGCCTTTCGGCGAGGCCTGCTCTCTTTTCCCTCACAGAAAAGAGGCGGCACCAGAAGCGGTTTTTAGTTTTTGATGCGAGAATTTTATCTGTTGCCAGTCGTTTCTCGCAACCGATTCACCAGATGCGCGGCGTAATCCTTGCCGCCCAGCCCGAAGGCCAGACCGCCGGCTAGCGCCAGCATCGCAATGAAACCGGTTACCAAGCTCTGAATGATGGACGGTGCAATGTTAAGCTGCACGAGCGCCGCCAGGAGCCCGAAGATAACCACCGACCACCAGGTTAGCGCACCCAAGAAATGGGCGGCATGCAGTTTGGCACTCATTACCGACGCCATTACAATACGGCGCAGGAAATTCGCCAAAACCGCAGCGGCTAACATAATCAAGACCGCAACAACTATGTTGGGGATATAGAAAAGAACATCGCGCAAGAACACGGAAAGCGCGGTGAGACCCAAGATGTCTGATGCCGCCAGCAGAAAGGCGATAATCAGAAACCAGTTCACCAGCTGTCCCAAAAAGCGCGCACCCCGAAGGCGCATACCGGCCCGCTCAAAATAGGGGGAAAGCCCCAGTTTATTAAGCAGGTTATCCAGCCGCAGCGAATCGAAGATCTTTTCCACGAGCGCGCCCAATCCTGCGGCCACTACCAAACCGACAACAAAGACGATTATGGCCGCAATGATATTGGGCAAAAAGCTCATCACCCCATACCACAGGCCCTGGAGCGATCCAGCAACTACATCAGCCCAATTTTGGACTACCATAAAGTGATGCTGTTTTGCTGTTTTGTCCCGTCCGAACGCAGTTTTATCCGAAAAACAAGCATTGAGGGCGGGTAACTCGACCTTTTACTGCCTGGTCTTATTTTACACTAGTTTAAAGAAAGCGGTGTGGATAACTCCTCTACGGCTTTCGCCTTGCGCGGCACGGCTTATCTCGCTCCTGCGGCGAGATAGCCTGTGTCTCGCCGCAAAAGTGCTACGCACGCCCAGCTTTTGCGCCTCCGACAACACCGCGCAAAGCAAAAGCCTCCGCTCATTAACAGAAAAAACCGCTGCCCTCGCGAGAGTTTGGCGGACCCACCGGGAATTCCTGCCTGCTCGCCTCGCTAAAGCTCCGGCGAAGCGGGCCGGCAGGCAGGGAACCCTCTCGGCAACCCCGCACATAAACTTGTGGACCCAGCGAGAATCGTCCCTCGACAAACTCGGGATAAAAACTCCCGCCTCGGCAATGTTCCCGATTTCTACAAATCTCTGATTTGTCTAGAAATCGCAATCCCGTAGGATTTCCCAGGGGTGTGGTGTTTGTTTGAAAAAGTCAGAACCCATTTTGCGGAGAACCCTGATTGACCG
>JBBUAX010000135.1:0-1404 GCA_038058515.1 Patescibacteria group bacterium | reverse complement strand
GCCGGGAAGGCCCAAAGGGACAAATTCACCGTGGTTTTGGAGTCCATATACTCGGATTTTCGGGCGTTTGACGAGAAGCTGGATTTTATGGACAAACATCTGGACGGAATAGACGGCCATCTGGACGGGATAGAATCGCGTTTGGACAATATTGAGTCCGAGCTCGTAAAAATCAACACGGAAATTGCGGAGTTAAAAACCCTGCTTTCCCGCAAAGCGGATGTGGAGCGTTTGGCGAATCTGGAGATACGCGTCAAAAATCTGGAAGCGCTGGTAAAATCCAAAAGAAATACTTAAGGATAAAATGCTCAAAAACGCCAGATCTAAACTTCGCTTCGGTTCGCTTCTGCTGGGGCTGGCGGTTATCTTTTCCTCTTTCCTCTTTCCTCTATCCTCTTTCTATGCCTACGCCATCACCGGCCCCACCACCGCTCCCGGCGTGGGTTCCGGGGCTATACGCACGGATGCCTCCAACAACATAGGTATCGGTGTCGCGCCCGGTTCGGACACGCGTTTTACGATTCAGGGAACGACTGCGGACGGTACGGCCTATGGACTGGTGGTTAAATCTTCCACCGGCACGAACGTTTTTACCATAAGAAATGACGCCAAGGTGGTGGTCGGCACAACTGCTTCCTCTACCCTTCTATCCGTGGCCGGAGATATCTGGACTAACGGCACGGTTTATGCCAGTACTTTCTCCGGTCCTGTTTCCGGCACTCTGAATGCCGCTAACGTCTCCGCCGGCCAGTTTGGCGCCAACACCGGCGGAGGTAATTACAGTTTCCCGGCAACGGTCACGATTGGCAGCTCTAATACAGTCGCCTTTACTGCGATAAGTCTTGGCGGTGCCGGTCAGACGCAGTATGCAAACTTTGTCTTAACTAGTGATGGCGGTAATGCTCAAATTTGGAAATCAGGTAGCGCCTATTCTTCTTATGGCGGTGTGAATGCGCTGAACATATATACCTCTTCCGGACCAATCGCATTTCACACTGGTTCGGTCACTAATGCGGTATACATAAAAAGTGACGGCAACGTCGGCATCGGGACGACGGGGCCAGCGCACAAACTTGAAGTTGCGGGATTTGCTTCGTCAGATACTGTGTCTGGGCTCAAAGTTGCGACTACAGGTTGGGGAAGCGTCACTAACCCTATGGTTTATTTCTACTCCGGTGCGTCCGGAGATGGCAGAGTGCTACGTCTGCAAAATAATGGCGCCCGAACTGATACGAGCATATTTGATATCGTAAACAGCGCTGGCACTATCTTTTATGTCCAGGGCAACGGCAACGTCGGCATCGGGACGACGGGGCCGAACTATAAACTTCATGTGGCAGGAGCAACCGACATACTGGATGTTCAAGGTGCTACTAACGCTTTCTACCGGGCTACAAATAAAAT
>JBBUAX010000134.1:0-1316 GCA_038058515.1 Patescibacteria group bacterium | reverse complement strand
AAAAAATAAAAACAAAAAACCCGGTTAAACCGGGTTCGCCATCAGAGGGTTATACCTCGTCATGATGGACTTTTTGTTAGTAGTTCGAATTCACCTTGTCGTGAACTTCACGACCCCCTCGCCACTCAAGGCAAGAAAGTCAGTCTCTCCAAGGTTCTCGTGACCTCGCACTTGATGCGGCAACCACGCCTGAGTTTGGAAGTAGACCTGCCCACTCCAAACAGCGTTGTATGCCACACCAGGCGCAATCGAAACCTTCACGATCTCGCCACGCTTCACTGTCACTTCCCGCACTTCCGGCCGGCCACTATAGCCAACCTTGATGTTACCGGTGACGTCCTCAACCGCGTTCTTGAAGTCAACCAAGCGATCGTACGCAAACAGTTGACCCTCAGGCGTGAAGAAGATGCAGCCAATGACCGCGATCGAGAGAAGCGTCCCCACGACCTTCGTGAGATAGCCACCCGCCCCACCAGCTTGCTTGCACCTGTCGGCGACCGCATTTCGCGCGGTCACTTTCAAGGCCAGCTCTTCCAGCTTGGCAGCTTCTTGTTCGGCCAGCCTCGCGGCGGCTTCAACAAAAGCCAGATCACCCATCTTTCGCGCGAGCAACGCATCCTGCTCAGGAGTGAAACCACTCGGACCAACCGGAGCAATCGCAGCCGGAGGAGCATGAATGGGAGCGGCGGCGGGAGCAGGATTCTTAGGGGTACCAGCGAACTTCCCCGCCGCAGGATTTGCAGCCGGAATAGTCGGACCAGCGCCGCCAGTAGGAGTAGCATTCGGATTAGTCGGATTAGTCGGATTAGTCTGATTAGCCATAGCGTCACGCATTCCTTGTGTCTAAACGATATTTAAGTGGGAGAAACGAAACATTCGCACCCCCTTCAATGTACTTAAGTATTATACCATATAATTATCCAAAAAGTCAATATGGGTCAAATAACCCAGTAAAACCTACATTTCAGACAAAAAAACCCGGAAAGTCCTGAAACTTCCGGGTTTTTAATCCATATCCTGCTCTGGCCTAATCGGCTGCTGAATCACAGCCATCGGTGGCATTCGCACCTCATCCACAAAAAGATTAGCGCTATCCACCACGTGCATCATAAAACCAGTAAATATATCCTTCTCATGCCCTCTTCTCACGTGCTCAATGACAGCTACCTTGAAAAACTCCTCATCCCCCAAAATCTGCCACACACCATTCTTATCCATAAATGAACGCCTATAGTCTCTCTGTCCATCGACACTAAAAATATTCCTTTTATCAAATTCGATCACCGCCTGATCTTCTCGCCATAGCTGCAAATACG
>JBBUAX010000133.1:0-5984 GCA_038058515.1 Patescibacteria group bacterium | reverse complement strand
GCGACCTATATGGTATTGGCGCCGGAGCATACATTAATTGAAAATTTGAAATTGAAAATTGAAAATTGGCGAGAGGTGGAAACATATATAAAAAAGGCGAAGGCCAAGAGTGAAGATGAAAGGATTGCCGAGACCAAGGACCCTTCGACTGGCTCAGGGCAAGCAAAAACCGGAGTAGAGCTCAAGGGTGTAAAAGCCGTAAATCCGGCAACCAAAAAAGAGATCCCGATTTGGATCGCGGATTACGTTTTATCGTCCTATGGCACCGGGGCGATTATGGCCGTGCCCGCGCACGATGAACGCGACTATGCGTTCGCGAAGAAGTACGATCTGCCGATCCGTGAAGTTGTTTTACAAACCTTTGGTAAGAAGAAAGAAGGAGCAGTTTTCCGTGATAGTGTTGCTGCTGTAGTAACTCGTCAGAGAGACAACAAAGTTCTTGTATTGTTTAATAAGAAATCCAATGAGCACGAGATTCCGGGAGGGGGCCGAGATGGCAACGAAGACGACAAAACGACGCTCGCGAGAGAAATTGAGGAGGAAACTGGTTACACCGATTATGAGACTAGAGAATACCTCGGGCAAATAGCCACGAATTTTTTTGCGGTTGACCGGAACGAAGATAGAACGAAACATCAGAAAGGGTACCACATTGTATTGACAAGCGAAAAATCCGTTTCCCTGCGACCGGATGAACATGAAGATTTTGAACTACGCTGGATGGATGTGCAGGAAGCAATTCAGAAGCTGGACGCAAATGTCCACGGATGCTACGAGTCCGAATTTGTTAAGCGTTACCTCAATCAGGAGTTGGTATGTTACACAGGTGAGGGAGAGATGATGAATTCCGGCAAGTTTACCGGGATGGACTCCGAACAGGCCAAGTGGGAGATAACAAAGTTCGTGAAAGGCGAGCGGCAAACCCAGTACCGTCTGCGGGATTGGCTTATTTCCCGTCAGCGCTATTGGGGGCCGCCGATACCGATGATTCACTGTGATACATGCGCGAAAGCCGGTAAAGGCGAACGGAAAGAAATGCCGGGCTGGTACGCGGTTAAGGATGCGGATCTGCCGGTGAAGCTGCCGTTTGCCAAGGATTTCCGTCCACAAGGCAAGGGTGAGTCGCCGCTGGCATCGGTCAAGTCGTTTTACGAAACAGAATGTCCGGCCTGCGGCGGTAAAGCCAGGCGGGAAACCGACGTCTCCGATACTTTTCTGGATTCGGCCTGGTACTACCTTGGCTATTTAATGGAATTTGGAATTAGGAATTCGGAATTTGGAGGTTCAACGTTTTGCAAGCTCGCGAAAAAGTGGTTGCCGGTCAATATGTATATCGGCGGTGCGGAACATTCGGTTCTGCACTTGCTCTATGTGCGTTTTTTGGCGCTGGCGCTTCAGGACATGAAGCTTCTGGAAGCCGGTCCATCGCCGGCGCCCAAAGGCGAACCGTTCCCCAAGTTCCGGGCACACGGCCTATTGATCAAGGAAGGCGCCAAGATGTCCAAGTCCAAGGGCAATGTGGTCAATCCCGACGAATACATCAAGAAGTTCGGCGCGGATGCCCTGCGCATGTACCTTATGTTCCTCGCACCGTTTGAACAGGGCGGCGATTTCCGCGATAGCGGCATTTTGGGCATCACCAGGTTTTTAGACAGGGTCTGGAAAATGGCGGAGCGCCTACGTAATTCAAATCTACCCATTCGGCAAGCTCAGGGTCCTGAGCAGGTCGAAGGACGAATTCGTTCGAATGCTACAAATAGTGCACTAGAAAGGTTGCTGCACCAGACAATCAAAAAAGTCGGGGAGGACATAGAAAATCTTCAGTATAACACCGCCATAAGCGCGCTGATGATATTGCTTAACCACTATGAGAAAAATCCGGGAGAAGTATCTTTGGGAGCGTGGATGGATTTCCTGAAGCTCCTGGCGCCGTTCGCGCCGCATATTGCCGAGGAATTATGGCAGCAATTACGCGAAAGGATGCGAACTGGCGTGGATACGCGAAAAAATGCGAAAAAGGTTCGCAATGTTTCGCGTGTTTTTTCGCGGGATTTCGCCTCTATTCATCTAGAGCCGTGGCCGACTTACGACACGAGGATGCTCCAAGCGGACACCTTCACTCTGGTCATCCAAGTTAATGGCCGGGTGAGAGATAGCGTCCAGGCGCCTGCCGGGATAGGCGAGGAGGAAGCCAAAGAGTTGGCGTTAAGAAGCGAGAAGGTTAGGTATTTCTTGAACGGACAAAAACCCAAGCGGATAATCTACGTGCCTGGTCGGCTGATAAACATCGTGGTGTAATATAGATAATGGCCAAATTCATAACCGTTCTGGTCATAGTCATAATCGTCATTGTTTTTGTGGTGGTGGCGGCGAGAGATATAGGCGGACGCTGGGGATGGGATTTTAGTTTGGATTTCGGCCGATTGAGCCGGCCGGGCGTAGCCGGCACGCCTTATATGAGTTCTCCGGGCACGTATATCAGTCCGCCGTCGGATTCCGGCTCCGGCTCGGATACGATACCGATAATCAAGGAGCCGGAGCCGGAGGATTCGGTCAGACCCGAGGATATTCCAAGCGGTTTTACTCGTGAACAGCTCTCGCCGTATTTCGGCCAGGTACAGATAAGCGCGGCCATGCCCGGTTCGGACAATTGGCAGGGGCAGGTCAGTTTGCGCGCCTCCGGCGGTGACAGCATTAACGTAAGCGGCTGGGTCATCAAGAGCAACCGCGGCGCCCAGTATGTGCCCAAAGCGGTAGATGTCTATGATTCAAACGTTTTCATGCCGGAGACGGATATTTATCTGCCGGGCGGCGGCACTTTGAATATTTATACCGGAACCAGCGCCATTGGACGCAATTTGCGGCTGAATGAGTGTCTTGGCTATTTGGAAAACACCGTTCATTTCAATCCGGCGATCTGGACTAGTTGTCCGGTGGACAGGGGCCAGGTCAAGGAATTAACCGGCGCTTGCCAGAATTATATTTCCTCGCTTGGCACCTGCAAGTCGTCCGCAGCTAACCCTCTATTGCCGGTAAATGACTATGCTTGCCAGGATTTTTTGAGCAAATTGAACTATCGCGGCTGTTTCGACGAAAATCGCTTTAAACCCAATTTTTTGCGCAAAGAATGGTACGCCTGGGGCGGCAGCCGTTTCTTAGACCAATATCACGACCGCGTGCTTTTGTTTGATAAGCAGGGTCTTTTGGTGGACGAGTACGTATATTAGTTCTGCCAATCACCTACTACCTACTACTTACTACTTACTACTTACTCATTACTTGCGTTCGGCGAGGGTGAGTTGAGTTTCAAATTCTTTGCCGTTTCGCCAGATGCGCAAGCGCAAGGTGTCGCCGGCGGAAACGTTTTCCAAAATATCTTCAATCGGTTTATCTGCGCTTACTTTGGTGTCGTTACAGGAGAGAACGATATCTTTTTCGCGGATGCCGGCCTTGTGCGCCGGGCCGCCGGGGATGACCGCCTCGTCGTGCGGCGTTTCCCGGATGACCAGGGCGCCGTATTTTACCGGCAGGTGCAGCTCATCGGCAACGACTTCGTCAACGGTTATGTAGCGCAGACCCAAGAGCGGCCGGCGAATTTTGCCGTAGGCCTGGATGTCTGCCAAATCCCGCTTGGCCGGGTTTATGGGAATGGCGAAGCCGATGCTTTGGGCGTTGGAAATGATAACCGCGTTTATGCCTACCGCGTTGCCGTCCAAATCCGTGAGCGGCCCGCCGGAGTTGCCGGGATTGATGGCCGCATCGGTCTGGATAAGTCCGCGCATCTCCTGAAATTTGCCTTTGTTTCCGGCGCGGGCGGATACGGCGCGGGACAAACCGGAAATAATGCCCAGAGAAACGGTGTTCTTAAATACGCCTAGGGCGTTGCCGATGGCGATTACACCCTGGCCCAGCTCCAGTTTGCCGCTGTCGCCAAGGGTCAAGGTCGGCAGACCGCCTGCATCAATTTTCAAAATGGCGATGTCGCGGATGGGGTCGCGGCTCAAGATTTTCGCCGGGAAGTGGCGATTATCGTTTAGGATAACAGTGTAATCCGCCTTCTCCTCGCTTACCACGTGCTTGTCGGTAAGTATCAAGCCGGATTCGTCCACGATAAAGCCGGAACCGCCGCCGATCTGCTCTCCCTCCGGCGGCCCGAGCCAGACACCGGGCAGCTGCAGACCCCGGGCTTTCTTGCCGCGGCTTTGCCCGGGCAGGAAAGAATATAAATTATGCGGCTCCTTTTGGAGCTTGGCCAGATGCTTGGAAATGACGATGGAGACCACCGCCGGCAGGACTTTCTTGATAGTGGAAATTACCGCTTGGTCGGACATAGGTTTATTGTAGCATTTTTCTAACTGGCACATTCGCGCTGGTGCGCTCAGTACCTTCTCACCTTCGTTCGTCGGCGGTGTCTGTTTGAAAATACTTGTTCTGAGCTTGTCGAATGGATCCGAACCGAACTGACTGGGCAGGTCGGCAGGCGGAAACCTGCCTGCTGGTCTTCGACTCCGAGGTCGCTCAGACTCGAGGAGCAGGCAGGTTTGGCAACAACAACTAAATCACCACCTGCGGTTCCCACTGATATTTTGCAGGGTCAAAACCCTGACCACAAATAGTTTCCAGGAGCGCGGTAAAGATCTGATACGGATCGAGGTTCGCCGCCGGCCGGCGATCTTCCAGATAGCCGCGTTTTTGTTGCGCAGTCATCGCCGGAATGCGAATCGAGGCACCGCGATCAGAAACCCCATAACGGAACTGGCGAATACTGCACGTTTCGTGCTTGCCGGTAAGTCTTTTATCGTTGTCTGCCCCATAAACAGCAATGTGCTGCTTATGAAATTTGCCCAATTTCTTGCACGCTACCTCAATCGCTTTAATTCCTTCTTTTTCCCTCATGGCCTTGGTAGAGAAATTCGTATGACCGCCCGCTCCATTCCAATCTCCCGGCATCGGTTTTGGATCAAGTTTTGCGTAAACCTTATAGTTTTCTCCTAAACGATAAAGCAACCACCGTGCCAGCCACAGCTGATCGGCTGCTTCCAATGGTGAAAGTGGTCCAATTTGAAATTCCCACTGCGACGGCATGACTTCCGCATTAACTCCGCTAATTGCAATCCCTGCGGCAAGGCACGCCCGCATGTGTTCTTCAACCACTGGGCGGCCGTACACTTCGTCAACGCCGATACCACAATAATAACGACCTTGCGGATGCGGAAAACCGTGCTCTGGCCAGCCGGTCGGATGGTCCTTGTAATACAAGGTGTATTCCTGCTCGATCCCCGCCCATGGTTCTTCCTTGGCGAATTTTGCTGCAACTTTTTTGAGTACTGCACGTGTATTCGTAGGGTGCGGCATACCGTCAGCTTGGAGTACCTCGCACATGACAAGCACGTGGGGTTTACCCCGGACAGGATCGGCTACAAAGTACGCCGGTTGCAGAAGACAATCGGAAAAATGCCCCTCGGCCTGCTCTGTGCTCGACCCATCAAAGCTCCACAAAGGAATATCTGAGATTCGCTCTATTGGACCATCTATAATCTTCGTCTTAGAACGCAGCTTCGCGGTTGGCTTTTTGCCATCCATCCAAATATACTCTGCCATGATATTGTTTTTTCGCATATCTTTTTATGTCAATCAATGACAATGTTCGCACTATACGATGTGTAGGTTGAGACCAAATAATTATAACAAATCTTCAATTGAAACGCCTAACGCTTTGGCGATTTTCGCCATAGTTCCTAACTGGCGGTGGGGGTGAGATTCGAACTCACGATACCCTTTCGGGTATACCGCATTTCGAGTGCGGCGCCTTCGGCCACTCAGCCACCCCACCTTTGGTCCGCCTTAGCCTTGGCGACGGCGACCGTGTACCCTCGCGAGGAATCGAACCTCGATTTAAGGTTTAGGAAACCTCCGTTCTGTCCGTTGAACTACGAGGGCGCGCCTTGAGAATCCGGCGGTTATCGGATACAATATAATCCAGA
>JBBUAX010000132.1:0-1553 GCA_038058515.1 Patescibacteria group bacterium | reverse complement strand
AAGCCCAACAATACATTCTTGACTACGTCCAGGCAATTCTTGGAATTAATATGCCAAACACTATTTGCAAAAATACAATATGTGGCATTGACTCCTACGGACTGGGCTCTTTGCTTTACGTCCGTGGGCGTGTATATGGCGCCATATTTCGTTTCCAGCCAAGGATAGACGATGAATCCGCCGCCTTGCAAAGGATTGAAGTGGACCCAGCCTGCGCCTTTGACCCCGCTCGCTTCCACTCCGCCCCAGCCCCAACCGACCAAACTTCCGGATCCGCTGTCTCTGGCGACGCCGTAAATTTCGCAGGAAGAACAACTGTTTCCGCAGACTATCCTTTTGCTGTCTCCGATGCCGGATTTTACGCATCTGTTGCTATCGCTGCCGCAATTACCACAAACATATTCATTGCCTCCCGGAACAAAATCCCCTGAAACCGCGTCTTCCGGATAATTGGTGTTGTCAAACTTGGTTCTGGTAAAACATGTCTTGCAAACTCTGAATTCATTTTCCGAATATTTTTTGCAGGTGGTATTAACGCAATTCCCGCCTTGGGCATCGCATGACTGATTCCACTGGTCGCAAGCCGGGTCGCAATCATAGCAGGCTTCTCCGCTTAAAGGAGGATTGAAATTATTAGTGGCATTCCTCCGCAAATGGATCCAGCCGTCGTCTCCGGCCAAAGAAATGACTTTGGCCCAACCGGCTATCTGTCCGCTGTCTGGATTGAATTCTGCCACCGGAACACTGCTCTCCGGCGTATCCCCTTGATTCTGACACGTTGATCCGAAACATATCCAACCCGCATTCTCGCTCCAACCGTATCCTATTATCTTATCCTGCGAATCAATCTTTATCCCGTAATCCACGTCTGTTTCGCAATTATTATTCACAGCGCAGGTATTGTCCGAGGTCAGGGAAATCCAACCGTAAGCATCGCTCCAAAGCCAGCCGGCAATGTCGTATTCCACGCTTTGCGCCTCAACAGATCGGAAATGGTAGGAAACAATTCCGGCAACGGACAAAACGGCGATTAAAATTAAAAGGAACGATGATTTTATGATTTTGGAAAACATGAAGATTCGGGATATGTTAACATGACAATGATATTCTACACTCTATGTTATTTATTGATTCCGCTATTCTTTGAGTCTGATTATTGCCTAATCGACATAGGCGCATATGCTGTAAGTAGAAAAGCCCAACCTATCCGGCGAACCTTGAGTACATCTCCAAGAAGAATCAGTGCCAGGGTAACCGAAAGTGACGTTATCAGTTTGATCGTTAAAAATGCAACCACCGCCTAAAACCTTCTTTCCTGAGCTGCACTGACTATCGCATATGTTATTTCCCGATGGACAATAAATACTATTTCTTTCCCATCCGCTTATGCCAACCGGGCCCTGAGGGCCTATCGGACCTGTAGCGCCTATAGCTCCGGTCA
The DNA here is from genome assembly GCA_038058515.1 of Patescibacteria group bacterium. Taxonomy (GTDB): domain Bacteria; phylum Patescibacteriota; class Minisyncoccia; order UBA6257; family 2-01-FULL-56-20; genus JBBUAX01. Next base: position 112 of record JBBUAX010000132.1, on the reverse strand, counting down.
AACCTTGCGGACCGGCCGCCCCTGTAGCGCCAGTATCGCCTTTCGGACCTTGAATTCCCTGTGGACCAATTACGCCTTGCGGACCCTGGAGACCGGCCGCGCCTGTAGCTCC
>JBBUAX010000131.1:0-1530 GCA_038058515.1 Patescibacteria group bacterium | reverse complement strand
TAGGGTTATCAACTCCCATGAAGGTTGCCGACACTCCTCGCACCCGAGCCCCTTGTGGAATCCAATTCCGCTTGGGGCTCGCACTTTTTCTGTTATTAAAATTATTTTCATAATCTTCTATTCTTTAGGTATTCGCTTTGCAAATTCCTGAATTAGATTGCCGCCAAAGAAAAATTGGAAATTGTTAAATCTCGCGGCGAAGCCGCTCATTTTTGCCGGGGGCTTCCTCGCCGCCGCAGGCGGCGAAATGCGTTCGAACTATTTTAAGAATGGAGCACACTTAAAGTTGCCTTAGCCGCTTTGCGGCTTAGGAACTTTTGTGTCCCGCCAACGGCGGGGCTACTTTTATCCACAACCCCGGTTGCGGTTTTGACGCGCGGCATAGTATCCTATGGACAGCTAAAGGAGGTGCCTCATGGCATCACAGAAGCGCCTCCTTTCACAAGGAGGTAAGAAACGGAACGGCTACGGCTGGCGGCAGGGCACGGACGCCAACATCAAGGCGGCTGGCAAGTTTGCGGAGCGGCTCATCCAGCATGTGTTGGGCGGAGTGCATTCCGAGGAGCTGGACCGGGACTGCGACGTCTGGTATCAAAAACTGGACGTGGGCATTGAATCCAAGCTTGGCTCCAACAAAGACGGGGTGAAGGTCAGGGAAGGTCAACTGGACGCCCACATCCAAACTTGTAAGACCGGCTTCCCCTTTTCTGATTACTGGTACGGATTTCTGAAATATAGGAATACCGGCCGGGACGAGGACGGGATGGTGCACCGGCTGTTTCAGGAGACCGTTCGCTCCGAGGCCGACGTGCCTGATTTCCTGGGCGAGCACATCACCGGACTCTACGTGTTAGATATATCGGTGGTGGATGCAGTTCGTAACGGGCAGGAAGGCCGTGTATGGCTGTGGATGGGTCCTCGCCGGAATGAGTGTGTCCCTGCCGTACGCCTAGGTTGGCGCTTTTTTGCCCAGCTGCAGGCGGCGCCCCAGGAAGCACTGCATGCCCTAGGCCTGGATTCGCGCCGCTACCGTTTCGACGTCCGTTCCGTCCAGACCGTTTTTGACGGTCAGCGGATGGAGTTCGAGTTTCTGGCGGTCTTGGGGAGGGACCTGGTCAAGAAAGGCGTGGCCAAGAGACTCTTCCAGATTGACCGGGAATCCGTAGTTGCGGTTCAATGCCTCGGGTGAGCGTGAAGTAGCGCCCGAGGCATCGTCGTTTTAAAATATAGACAATGCAGGAATACCTAAGCGAGGCCGTGGTTTTGGATGCGGTGCCGAACGGCGACCTGGATTTAAGAGTTCACCTTTTCACTAAAAAATTCGGCAAGCTTACGGCCAAGGTTAAAAGCGCCAGAAAAATCACATCCAAGCTGGCCGGGCATCTGCATCTGCCGGTGCAATCCGGCTCGGATCGCATCCTTGCGGCGATGAAGCGCAGGCATACCGTGCTGGAATACAAATCCATCATTCGCCGGTTGCGGGCGGTACGCCCCGATATTTGCATCACCTCGGATTTCATCGTCGGCTTT
>JBBUAX010000130.1:2691-7391 GCA_038058515.1 Patescibacteria group bacterium | reverse complement strand
AGGTTAAAATGCTCATCGGCCACCAAGTCCTTAAGGAACAACCGCCGGCCGGTGACCGGAGTGGCCAAGAATTTCTTCGCCAATTTCTGCATCTCACCGAAGCGCTCATCATAAATAAATGCCCAAGCCAGGCCCGGCGCGCCCAGCGCGGACTGGCTTATTTCCCGGGCCTGGTCCGGGCTAGTCCGGCCCGCGGTGACCAGCCATTTTTCAATCTCCTTGGCGGCAACCGGAGCAAAATAAATTTTTTCCAAACGGGACTGCAGCGTTGGCCGCAAACTTTCCGGGTCTTCGACGACGAGGATAACCAGGCCGGAAGCTGGCGGCTCCTCGGTGATTTTAAGCAGGGCATTCTGGGCTTCGTCGGTAAGGTGGATGCAATCATCTACGATGACTGTGCGGTAGGCACTGCGATTCGGCATCTGCCACAGGAAATTTTTAATATCCCGTATCTTGTCTATGCCTATGGATTTCTGCTCATCCGGTCCAATGACTAAAGCATCGCTTAGCGGCTGGTTTTTAAGATTGGGGCTGAATTCCCCGGTCTCCAGATAATTGGCCAGGCCTAAAGCCACGCATTTTTTACCGATGCGCCGCGACCCGAAAAAAATATAGCCATGGCTAAGCTTGCGTTCGTCAGCGAGCGCTTTTAGGTCACGAATGAGAGGTTGATGACCAATAATCATGCCGTCGAAAATGTCTAATTTCTAATTGTTCTAATCAAATCCCAATGATTAAATTCCCAAGTTTAGATCAATTAGAGCAATTAGGTTAATTAGGTCAATTTAGCGTTTATTCAAAAGTGTCTGCTTATACGTGTCCAAGTGGTCCAGAATCAAGCCGGTTCCCTTGGCCACGCAATATAAGGGGTCCTCGGCCACATACGCCGGCACGCCTAGGTAGCGCTCAAAAAATTCCGGCAGATGATGCAGTTGGGCGCTGCCGCCGGAAAGAATTATGCCTTTGCTCATGATATCCGCAACCAGTTCCGGCGGGGTTTCGTTAAAAACGTTCTGGACCGACGCGGCAATGTCCAAAAGAAACGGCTGCAGGGCTTCGGCGATCTCGTTGCTGGTAATGACTATGTCCTTGGGCAAGCCGCTAACCAGATTGCGGCCGCGCAGCTGATATTCCATTTTATCTTTGCTGGACATCGCCGAACCGATGCTGATCTTGACCATTTCCGCAGTCTGCTCGCCGATGGCCAGGGAGTACTTCTTTTTAACATAGTCGCTCACCGCCTGATCAAACTTATTGCCGGCAGTGCGCACGCTAGACCAAGAAACTATGTTGCCCAGGGCGATTACCGCCACCTCCGACGTACCCCCGCCCATATTGACGATCATATGGCCGGAGCGGGCGTTAATGGGGATGCCGGCGCCGAGGGCGGCCAAAACCGGCTCGCGAACGATAAAAACATTTCTGGCTCCGGCTTCGAGTGCCGCGTTCATCACCGCCCGCCGTTCGGTGGAAGTAATGCCCGCCGGCACGGAGATAATCACGTCTGGCTTGAAAATATTGAAGCGGCCGATGGCTTTGGAGATGAAATAAGTGAGCAGGGCCTTGGTGATGTAATAATCGGCGATGACTCCGTCTTTTAGCGGACGGTAGGCAACGATTTCTTCGCCGGTGCGGCCAATCATTTCTTTGGCTTCCACACCTACAGCTATAACCGCGTTCTGCGGCTTACGCAAAGCGACAATGGTCGGCTCATAGATAATAAAGCCCTTGCCCGGCACAAAAACTACGGTGTTGGCCGTACCCAAATCAATACCGATTTTCCTCGTAAGCATCGGCTTAATTTAAAGCTAAAATCAGGACTTAGTCAAAAGCGAGCGCCCTATATTCCCCTCAGGATTTGGATCCTAGCGCCAATCTTCTGCAGGCGAGCACAAAGGTCCTCATAGCCGCGGTTGATGGAATAAACATTGCGCAAGATGGACGTGCCTTTGGCCGCAAGCATAGCAATAAGGATTATGACCGCCGGTCGCAGAGCCGGCGGGCAAATTACCTCCGCCGCCCGGAGTTCAGTCGGGCCTTCAATGTAAACCCGGTGAGGGTCGGCCAGGATTATATTCGCCCCGAGTTTCACAAGCTCCATATAATAAATCGCGCGGTTTTCATACACCCAATCGTGAATCAGCGTCGTGCCCTTGGCCTGGGTCGCAATCGGCACAAAAAACGGCAGATTATCAATATTCAGGCCCGGATACGGCTGGGGGTGGATCTTTTCTTCCAAAGCGGCTAGCTGAGACGGCAGGGTCTTTATGTCCGCCAGATTGGTCAAGCCGTTCCGAGCTTTGTACCGCTTCAAAATTTTGTAGCGGAAACCCATTTTCTCGAGTTTCAATAGTTCCAACTCTAGAAAATCGATCGGTGAGCGCAGAATGGTGATGGCAGATTTAGTGGTCGCGGCAATGGACAAAAAAAGCATGGCCTCAATTGGGTCTTCGCTCGGCTCATAAATCACTGGCAGATTGATTTCCTTTTTGCCGTGAACCGTGAGAGTTGTTGTGCCAATACCATCAATCTGCACTCCGAGTTTTTCCAAAAAATGGCATACATCCTGAACTTGATAGTTGGCGGATGCGAATTTAATTGTTGTTTTTCCAGAAATCCCGGCCGCAGCCATAATAGCGTTCTCGGTAACGGTATCCCCCGCTTCGTATAAAATCACTTCCGCCGGATGCAATTTCCTGGCAGTCACGTGATATGTGTCGTGAATAGTTTTTATTCCAACGCCCAATTTCTCCAGCGCGAAAAGATGCGGCCGCACTGTCCGCCGACCGAGTTTGCATCCGCCGGGATGCGGCATCTCAAAATACGGCAAGATATGGATGAGCGAACCCAGGAGTAAAATCGCGCTGCGGGTTTTGACCGCCGATTCCTTATTTAGGCGAGCCAAATTCAATTTCCTGGGCGGGATTATTTCCAGGTCGTTGCCTTGGAGCCAGCGAATGGAAACGCCTATGCTTTGCAAGACCTCGATTATCCGGCTGACCTCCTCTATTCGCGGCATATTTTTAAACAAGGTGCGGCCGCGATTTAGAAGCGAAGCGGCGAGAAGCGCCACCGCCGAATTCTTGGAAGTATTGACGGTAATCGCTCCAGAAAGCTTTCTGCCGCCTGCAATGCGGAAACTCATCGCCCCGCCGGACAACGTCAAAATCGGCCGATTCAGAACCCGGCTAAGCTTGGCCAGCATCTCCGTGGAGAAATTCTGTTCGCCCTTTTCCATCCGTGCTACCGCGCTCTGGCTGGTTTTAAGCGATTTGGCCAGGTCTTTCTGGGTCGTGCCGGCCTGCTCCCGCAAGTCAGCGATGAATTTGCCTATCTTCAATTGCTCCGAGGGTTCTTTTGGGGGCATAAACCAAGTATATCATATGTGATATATGATTTGCGAGATCATCTGCCTATCGCCCGTTACACCTCCGCCAGAACCCTACAGGGGGAACCATCAGCGTTCGTAAGTTTTAGAGGCATTATATAAAGCCTGCACTCCAAAGGCAGTAGGTCAAGATTAACGAGATTTTCGAGTATTAAAATGTTGCTTCGAAACAAAATCTTGTGCGAATTATAGGGCTCCTCGTCTGGGCTGAAAGAATCTATACCAACTATTTTTATTTTCTGTCTCGCCAACTCCTCCGCGGCTTCCCTGGTCAAAAATATGGCGTTCTTATAATAATCAGGGTCAAAGGCCTTCTTGCTCTGGCCGGTCTTGAAGAGAACGAAATCAAAACCAGATAGACTACCTATCATCTCTTTATCTATTTTCTTCTCGCCGGAAACGTCTATTATTTTCGCCCGCCCGACAAAATTCTCTACAGGGAATTCTTCCAGCTTCTTGCCATCGGCAAGCATATGAAACGGCGCGTCGATGTGCGTGCAAGAATGAGTATTAAAACTAAATCGCCTCTCGTTCCATCCGTCCGTCTCAATTGTCGCTATAGTTTTTATTTCCGGTCTAGGATCGCCAGGGTAGACCGGTGTTCGTTCGCTTAACTCCATTGTAAGATCCACGTACTTCATCGACTACCCGATTGTTTCTCTTATATAATCGCTTAGGGCAGAAACAGATATCCTTTCCTGTTTGGCCGTATCGCGGTCGCGGACGGTCACGTCGCCTTTTTCCAGAGAGTCAAAATCCACGGTGATGCAGTACGGCGTACCGATTTCGTCCTGGCTGTAATAGCGTTTGCCGATATTTCCCCTGTCATCCCAAGCCACCATCATGTCTTTACGCAAATCATCATAAATTTTGCGCGCCATCTCCACTAATTTCAGCTTGTTGGCTAAAAGTGGGAAAACCGCGGCCTTGTAGGGTGCGAGTTTAGGGTTCAGCTTCAGGACTACCCTGCTTGCCCCGTTTCCCTTTGCGGGGTCCCCGTCTTCGGAGTAAGCATCTATCAAGAAGAAGAGAGCGGCTCTATCCACTCCGCCAGAAGTTTCTATTATCCAGGGCGTGTATGCCTCGCCTGTGTCCGGATCTTTATAGCTGATCTTATGACGGCTTAAGTCCCAGTCGCCGCGATGATGAATGCCCTCGAATTCTTTCCAACCGAATGGCGAGTTATATTCTATATCTTCGGCAAAGCGCGCATAATGGGCTCGTTCTGCTGGCGCGTGCTCATGAAAACGGAGGTTTTCTTTGCGGATGCCCAGGGACACATACCAACGCAAACGTTCATCTTTCCAATGCT
>JBBUAX010000130.1:0-2591 GCA_038058515.1 Patescibacteria group bacterium | reverse complement strand
TTTCTCGTGTTCCTTAATGTCGCCTTCCTGGTCGGCCCGGATACGGACATGGCATATTTTACATTCCACTAGCGGGTCGGTTAACGAATCTATATGTCCGGACGCTTTCCATACCTCCGGATTCATAATGATTGCCGCATCAAATCCCACTACGTCGTCCCGTTCCTGCACCATATTCTTCCACCATTCCTGCTTAATGTTGCGCTTGAGCTCCGCTCCCAGCGGGCCGTAGTCCCAAAAACCGGTAAGCCCACCATAAATCTCCGAGCCCGGGAAAATAAAACCCCGCCTTTTGCAGAGGCTGACTATCTTATCCATCAAGTTGTTCTGATTCTGGTTCGGCATATCAATAATTACCTAACTTAGCGGCAAAAGGCGAGGCTCGCCCAATACTATTTTGTCAATATAAGCGATTTGGGCGGCCCGCCTTTTACACAAGCTCACAATCTTTTCCATTAAGTTGTTTTCTGTTTTCATGTTTCTGCTCTATATCTTTCACTCCTCATACTACCTACTACTTACTACTTACTACTTACTAATGCCTACGGCTGCACCCTTCTGTCCACCCGCCCCAAGGTAGTATCGTCCGGCAGATCAGTGGTTATCTCCGCCGCCGACGCCTGCATGGCCAAACCGGTGAAACTGTCCTGGGCTTCTAGCGTGCTCTGACCCATGAGCTGAATAGCCTCACCGACCTGATTCACCGCCGGGGTGTTTTCCACCTGGAAGATCGCCTCTGCCGGCTGGCCGACTATGCCTTTGGTTGCGGCAATGGTCGGGATCTGCCAGATAACCTCGCCGGATGCGGAATTATAAGACGGCTTGGTAGTTATATTGCTTTTGACTGTATCCGTAAAACGGGTGCCCGGTGGCAGAAACGCGCGCACAATTATGTTCCCGACATCGGTGGAATAATTTTTAATGACCCAGTGCACGGTGTACTGCGTCGCTTGGTTTACCTTTGGCGGGAAAACCCCTTTATTGACGATGCCGGATGCAGCGTCGCGCCAGTAGCCAGGGGCAGCAAGTTCTATCTTGCCGCGCACCTTGGTCTCCAGACGGCTGACCGAAAGGGTTTGGTCCGCGGCTATGCCGCCCAGAACCGTCGGCGATTGGATCTGGCCTTCCACTTTGAGCACATAATTCTTGTCGCTTACCCGCCGGATCGGAAAACTGTCTTTTAGATAAATTTCCACGCCCACTTCACCTTCCTGGCCGGGCTGGATGCCGGCCAGCTCCGGATTGGTGGCCACGTTCCAGGTGAAAGTATTGGTCAGAGAATTCAAGGCGCCACTGGAGCGGGCTGAGGCCATATTGAACATTTCCCCGGTAAAAGCTGCGCGGATGCTTACGTTTTCCATTACCGCGTCGGAATTATTGCGATAGCGCAGGGTATAGCGTAAAGTGTCGCCGGCCGAAGCAATATAATCGGATGTATTCTGGACCTTGATCTCCAGCTGCAGCGGCGAAGATGCCAGGGCCACTGCCGCCGCCTGGGAGTTCAGGGTATATTTCTGGCCGAGAATATCCGCGCCGACGTCGCCGCTAAAACTCAAAGTGGCTCCGGCCGGACCAATGCCCATGCCGGTAATCGTAATATTGTCCGAGGAGCCGCGGGGCAGAGTACCCAGGGTCCAATTGTTGTTGCCGCGGCTGGGATTCGCGCTCGCAGCCGCAAACTGGAAATTCGGCGGGTAATTGATCTTGAGGTAAGCGTTCTTTATGTCTTGATCCGTATTGTTGTCGTAAGTGACGATCAAATCAAAACTTTCGCCGCTTATGACCTTCTCCGGCAAAGTAAAATTCAAACCGACCACCGGCTGGCCAACGGCAATGTCCATACTGGCCTGGTTTTCAAATTGCGCCCCGCTGGACGCGCTCAACTTATAAAGTAACTTAGCGTCAATATGTTTCAAGCTGTTCGGACCATCTAAAACCACCAGGTTCAGGGTTTGCTGATTCAAGCTGCCGGGGCCTAAGTCGCCTATGGTTTGTTCCAGCACTCTCTGCTCCGATGATTTACCGGCGAAGGCCACGCTGGCCGGCAGCATAACCACAAGTTTCGCGTTTTCCAGTATCTTATCCGAATAGTTGGACAGAGATATTCCCAGATTGAACGGCTGGCCCACCAGAACCTGACTGGGCTTGGTGAACTCGATGCCCACATTGGCGCCCTGCGGCCGGGTCAAAAAATAATAGCCGCCGATCACCGCAGCCACAATTAGCGCTATTACCAGTATGAACAATCCCAGACGTCTCATGCTTCAAGTAAGATATTAATGTGTTAATAATTATCCGCGCCGATCCGCGTGTATTTGTCTATCCGCGTTTATCAACTTCTATTGCCTAAATATATTAGCTCATCCGGAGATGTTTTTAAAGCACAGGCCTCACAAAAGAAGTGCTGGTCGCCAACCCGGAAATATGCCGGCGGCTTGCGGCAAATATGGCATTCCGCCTCCCGCGGGTCCCAGCCCAATATGCCTAAAACGCGCCGCCAGTCCCAGCCTGCCCCGACCGTAGCGTCGGGGCCGCCAAGCACAACCTCCCAAAGCTCCAAATCCGGCTGAAATTCCGCGAGCATCCGGTTT
>JBBUAX010000129.1:0-6339 GCA_038058515.1 Patescibacteria group bacterium | reverse complement strand
GCGAGTTCGTCCACCACCGCCTTTTTGATGAAGGCGCTAAGTATCTCCAAACGCACCGTCTGCTGGTCTTCGCCGACCCTCTGCCAGCCGGAATAAGTCTGGGCGGATTCCGCCGGCGAAACCATTTGCACATTAAGCTGAATGGCTTTTTCCAGATTCTCACCCTCAATCACCGGCAAACTGAACACCTGGCTGTAGATGCTGACCGAACTTAGGGACAAAACCACATTAATTTTCTTGGGACTGCGGGATGAACCGAGAATTTGGGCGCGCAAGGCGCGCAGCGCCTCCACTACCTGGCCGTGGTTGCGTATATTGCCTTCTTCAATCAGCCCCGGCGGCAGGCGCAACGCCGCCACTTGCCAGCGCTCGCCGTCAAAACGAGTGAAGCGCAAAACCGAATCGGAAATTTCCAATCCGCCCACCAAGGGGCTGATGCGCAAAAGGGACGAAAGCTTGTGCGAAAGATTGGGCAGATTCATCCCATTAGAAAGCAGGATGTGCTTCTTAAACACATCCGTGATGTGCTGTTAAGTTCTAATTTAACGACCTTGCACGATAACGCAGTGAACATATTATTTCTGGATTTGGTTGCTTCTAACGGGACAAGTCCTCCTTTAATTCTATATCGCCAGCTGGTTCCAAGACAAAAGGTGCACCTGACCGGTTTGAGCGTCTACCGCCACGATGGCCTGAATTTTACGCTGATAAACGGCGACATTGGCAGTAGAAACAATGGTGGTTTGCCCGGCAATCGGCGAGTTCGAGGTAACAGTTATACTCGCGGAATAGCCGCCTATTTGGACGTTGTAGGGACTAAGCGAATAAAAATCCTTACTGCGGGCGAGGCGCATTAAGGCATCATCCACTCCGCCGGAAGCCACCGCCAAGGCCCGGTTGGAGGACTGATAGCCATAACCGGAGGTTATAAAAGTAATCACCAAAAACGACAAGGATACGCCAACCAAGACGATGATGCCGCCAATGAGGAAGACCAGGGATAGGGTCGCTTGGGCAGAACGAGCAGGTGGTGAGTAGTTAGTAGTTAGTAAGGGTTGCATCTACATGCTCCATTTTACCATCTCCCCATCTTACCTACTACTCACTACTCACTACTTACTAATTCCTACGGGCTCCAATTCACAATCACTTCGTCCACCTGGGGACTGGCGGTTTGTGCCTGGTTGGAAACCAAGGTCATCCGGTAGCGGAAATAGCGCTTATTGTTGTAGAGAACATAGTCCGTCGGAATGGGCGTACCCGAACCGGCGGAGTAATAAGTATTCACCGTACCGTCCGGGCCGCTAAAACTCCAGGGACCGCTTGAAGAGTTGCTCCCCGCCAACTGGAACTTAACGCTGGTGCCGGCCGGCTGATTGCCGCGCCAGATAATGGAATTGATCTGGGCGCCGCCCGTAACGCCGGTGTCATAAGTGGAAGAATCAACGTAGCCGCTGGTGGATGTAGCTAGCCAGCTGGTTTTGACTTTGTAGCTGGAACCGACGCAGACCCCGGGGTCGGCGCAATTAAAACTTATCCAGCCCAAAACGTCGTTCCAGGCATAATTGCTGAAATCGCCGTTATTCGGGTCAATGAGCACGCGGTAGGCAATTGTTCCCGGACAGTTGCCGCTGCTCTGGCCGCCGCAAAAACTAATCCAGCCGTAGTTATCGTTCCAGCCCCAACCGGAAAGATTGCCCATACCGTCGTTTATAACCTTATAGCTGCTCTGACCGCAAATATCGCCTGCGGAGGTAGTGGTGCAATCCAGAGATATCTCGCCAGCCGACGATGACGCATACCCTTGAAGCTGGGCGCTTATCACGTTAACCGTCATTTCAGGATAACTCGCAGTCGTATTAAACTGAATCCAACCGATAGCATCGTTCCAAGCCCAGTGCTCCGCGCTCTGTCGGCTGATATTGGATGCCGCATAAACCACCCCGGCAAACCATAAGGATGCGAACACAATGACGAGCGCCAGCAGAAACAATCCGCGGTCGCTACGTTTAAAAATGTTTACGGTTTTCTCCGGTAATCGCGGCATGGGTCTATAGATTTAAAAGCACCGAACCAGTGGTAGTTGAATAATTTATATTGGCCGTGGAAGTGGAAAATTTATAATTAAAGCTCGTAAGCGGCCCTTCCTGACCCGGACCGCCGACCCAGTCGGTCTGGAGAGCATAGCGGTTGCGGGAACGGGTAAGGTAGGTGGCAATGGTGCTGGAGCTTGTTCCCCAGTTGGCAGTAATCGTTAGTTTCTTGGTGGATGGGTCCCAGCTGCCGCCGCTGGAAACGATATTGCCGCCGCTGTCGCGGTTCACCTCGTCCACATAAAAGTACCTGGAGTACGGTGTGGCCTTGTAGAGATTAGCAACCTCATCGGCAGTAAGCGCGCGGCTATAGACGCGGACGTCGTCAATCTTGCCGTTAAACCAATAGGAGGTGTAGCCGCCGATGCCTCCACCCCAGCTGGTGGAATAATTCGTGGAATTACTGCTTGCAACCAAGCTACCGTTTAAATACATGTAGGCGTAACCCGAAACCGAATCATAAACACCGACCAAGTGGTTCCAATTGCCGTAAGTTATATAAATATTAGCAGGCGAAGTCACATTTAAGTGCGGTCTGTCGCCGCCACCGGCGACCCACTGAATGAAAGTCGGTCGGCCGTTGCTATTCATAATCAGCGCAAACTCCCCGGCAGAATCGCTGGGTTCGGTGCTTCCAAAAACCTGGGTATTCTTTGCGCTTACCTGATTCAGCCAGGCACTCACTGTTACACTCCCGCCTTGAGCTATATTGGGAACGCTTACCCTATCGTCCAAGCCATCAAAATATGCACACCCACCTACCTGACAACTACTCGTCGCCGCAACTCCGCCCGCGGCCGTCCCGCTTTTGCCGTTGCCGGAAAAATCGGCGAAGGTGGTGGTTGCCATCTCGTCCAGCTTCCAATAGGCAATCAGCGAACTGGTCGCCGCTTCCGACAGGACCCCTTCGGTACCGGTCGCCGCGCGAAACGGCGAACCGAAAGTCGCCAGGAAATATTTACTGACGGAAGTGGTAGCCAGAGTATCAATATTGTGCCAGTTGGCCTCGCCCCAAGTACGGGCATTGTCCATTAGCTCCTTAGACAAAGCAGTCGCCGCCTGAATACGGGTTACGTCTGTATTGCTGCGCAAGGCCGGAGCGATGATGGAGATGGCCGCGACCACCATAATTGTTCCAACGGCGATAGCCACCAGGACTTCCAGGAGGGACTGGCCCTGGCGAGTAGGTAGTAGGTAGTAGGTAGTAGGTAAAAATTTCATTTAGCCAATTGTTTATTTTAATCCAAACATCCACCACACTCCATTACTTACTACTCACTACTTACTACTTACTAATTAGTAGCTTACCGCTCCCGACGTCCCGATCTGAATGGTACTGGATTGAACCGGATTGTTTATAAGATATATCCGGATAGATGCGGGGGAGGCGGTACCATTTAATTGAGAGAAGACAACATCGCGGCTCGCGCCCTGGGCCAAGCTTGATGTCGCATAACCCACTGTAGTCGGCAAACGATAGTAGCCGACGCGGTTGGCGACCAAGTATGAAGAACGGAAAAGAGCATAGAACGGCGCGGTAGATGTACTGTTTTCAAAATGCACCCCCCAGGCAACGCCGGAGGCCTGGGCTCTGGCCCGGCTTTGAGCGTCGCGCAGTAAAGCGACAATTTGTTTGGTGGTGGTCTCCAGCTCCACCTTGCTTTTTCTGCCAACCAAAGTGGTTATAGTTATCACCCCAATTATGGCGACCATGGCGATAACTAAAACCAGCTCGGCTATAGTCGCTCCTGAGTTTTTGCGCATGTGGTTACGAAGTTACGAATGGGTACGAATATACGAATTTTATATCTCTCATCCCATATTTACAATTCTTTTAAATACCAATCCTCGGCTGGAAAATCTGGCCAGAATGCCTAATTTTAAACCAGCTGAGTGCAGATAGCCGGTCGTCTGGACAATGTCCTGCCGGGAGAACCTGTCGCCTCGCTTAATCTCTAAAACTATTTTACCGTCTATCAAAAAATCGAATATCTGCTTGCCTATAACTTGCTCGTTGAACTTTATGGGAAATGTAATTTGCTCCCGGAATGGCATCTTCAATCTTAATAACTCTTGCCTTATCGCCCTCTGGTAATATTCCTCTTTGTAGCCATAGCCCAATTGATTGAATACAGAGAACAAAACCCCGACCACCTGATAACTTAACTCCGGGTAAAGAAGGTCGCTTCTCTTAACGGCGGGTTTGTGATTCACCTCTTCGTGTGCTTCGTATATTCGTAATAGATTCGTAATTTCGTAATTAGAACTGGCTGGTTAATTGGTAGATGGGGATGATGATGGCCAAAGCGATACTGGCAACCATAACGCCCATTATGAGCAGCAGGGCCGGCTCCAAGAAAGACACCAAGGCGCGGATATTCGCGTCTATATTGGCCGCATAAAATTCCGAAAGGGTCTCCAAAACCTCTTCTAGGTGGCCGGCTTTCTCGGATATGGCCACCAGATTGGTCACCACCCGCGGAAAAATCGTTTCCCGGCGAAAGGCCTCGCCGATAGTCAATCCCTTAGCCAGGCCCTCGTTGGCAATTCGTTCCAAGCTCAAGCGATACTCTTCCAGGCCGACCACTTCCGCAGTTATCTTGGTGGTCTGCATAATCGGCAGTCCGGCCTTCATTAGCGAACTGAAGGTCGCGGCAAAGCGTTGAACCGCCAGGTCGCGGTAAATTCTCCTGATTAGCGGCGTGCGGCTCAAAATCTGCGTAGCCATTCGCCGGCCAACCGGCACCCGCCAGAAAAAGTAAATAGCCGGAACAACTATCACCAAGAAACCAATGGTCAGCGCCCAGATGTTGTCGTTGACGAAAAGACCAACACCAAAAACCACCCTGGAAAATGGGGGCGGATTGATGCCGCTTTCAAAAAACACCTTGGCAATCTTGGGCAAAGCAAAAGTAACCAGAAAAATAAAAACTGCGAGCGCGGAGACCAGAAGGATTATGGGGTAGATCAGGGCCGCCCGGATACGGCTTTGCAGTTCCGCTTCTTTTTGAAGGGAATTGCTTAAGTCCTCAAATGTTTTCTGCAGATTGCCGGAGGCCTCGGCACTTTTGACCAAACTTACGAAAACGGCAGAAAAAACTTTGGGGTGTTTGGCGAAGGCCTCGTAGAACTGGCGGCCCTTGGTCAGATTGTCGCGCACCTCCAAGAGAAAGTTTTTCATCGCCGGCTTGTCAAAGTCGGCTATCAAAATATCTATTGCCGCCAAAAGGTCGGTGCCGACCTTAAGCATCAGCCCCAAGTATTTGGTGAGAAAAACTTTATCCGCCAGGCGTATGCCGCTCACCCAACGGGTAATTCCGCCCATGGATTGCTTAACCGGCTTCACCGCCACCGGCCGCAATTCCTTGCCGGCCAAAAAACGAAGAACCTGGGTTAAGCTATCCGCATCCAGATCGCCTTCCACCACTCGTCCATCCTTTTCTGCAGCAATGTAGTGATAAAGCATATGAGTATTCGCGAATATACTAATTTATTTCAATATACGAATTCGTATATTTGTGTTGGATTCGTATATTAGGGATTACTCTCTAATGACCCTTAGCACCTCTTCTATCGTCGTCGTGCCGAGCTGAACCTTCATCAGGCCGTCTTCAAACATCGTCTTACTGCCACCGCGCCGCGCCTCTTTGCGAATGGCTTCCAGGTCAAATTGCGGGTCGATTATCAGCTTTTTAATTGTATCAGTAACCTCTAGTGTTTCAAAAATACCTACGCGTCCGCGATAGCCGCTGCCGTTGCATATATTACAACCCTTGCCGCGGAAAAAGAGTTTGGGTATAGCTTCTTCGCCTACTGGCAAATTCAATTCTTTAATCTGTCCACGAATGATAGTTGCCGCATCTTTGCCGGCTTCATAAGAATAAATGCAAGATGAGCAAATGCGCCGCACCAGGCGCTGGGCAACAATTACATTCAAAACCGACCCGACCAAAAACGGCGGGATACCCAAGTCGAAAAGCCGGGGCACAGCAGTGGGCGCGTCGTTGGTGTGCAGCGAAGATAAAAGCAGGTGGCCGGTCAAAGCCGCCTGCACCGAGATGCCGGCGGTTTCTTTGTCGCGAATCTCGCCGACCATGATTATGTTCGGGTCCTGGCGTAAAATAGAACGCAGGCCGCTGGCAAAAGTAATCCCGGCCTGGGGATTGATCTGGGACTGATTCACGTAGCGCATATTGTATTCAATTGGGTCCTCCACGCTTACGATGTTCACATTGGGCTTATTTAA
>JBBUAX010000128.1:0-1072 GCA_038058515.1 Patescibacteria group bacterium | reverse complement strand
GAAAAAGACATATTAGATGTTATTGGCGAATTGCCAAAGGGATTTCGGGTTATGAGCGTGAAGGGAAATAAAACATTCCAGGTCAAACCCGCGGCTGTTTATTTGATTGCCGGCAGTTTCGGCGGACCGGCTGGGATTCTTGCCTCCCGCAATCCGCGAGTAAAAAAAGTCGTGGCCATTTCGCCTGTAGTTGAATGGCGTGCGCCGAGCAAGGCCGAACCCCTGGGATGGCTGGAGAAATACGTGCGCTATGGTTTCGGCAACGGCTATCGTTTCGGCCACAAAGAATGGGCCAAGCTTAAAACCGGCAAATTCTATAACCCCATGACGCATTGGCGGGGGATTGACGGCAGAAAACTTTTAATTTATCACGCCAAAGACGATGGATCCGTGCGCTGGCGCGAGGTCGCCAAATTTGCCAGGCTGACTGGCGCCAAGCTGGTGCTCCGCAAAACCGGTGGACATTTAAGCTCCACTATTATCACCAAACCCGCCGAATGGCGCCGGGTAAGTAAATTTCTGAAATCCAAATGAAATTATCAATAGGCATTGTTGGTCTGCCGAACGTAGGTAAATCCACTCTATTCAATCTCTTAACCAAGCAGAGCGTTTTGGCGGCCAATTATCCGTTCGCTACTATTGACCCGAATGTGGGGGTGGTGGCGGTGCCGGATGAAAGATTAGATAAGTTATATGAGATATCCCTGCCAAAAGCCGCCTCCGCCCAGGGCTCCGGCGAGCCAAGGAAAATCCCGGCGGTGGTGGAATTTTATGATATTGCCGGTTTAGTTAAAGGCGCCTACAAAGGCGAGGGCTTAGGCAATCAGTTTTTGGCGCACATCCGGGATACGCAGGCGATTGTAGTTGTACTGCGGGTCTTTAAAGATGACAGCGTGGTTCATGTGGAGAATAGCGTAGACCCACTGCGGGATATGGGAACCATAAATACGGAACTGGCGCTCAAAGACCTGGAAACCGTGAATAAACGTTTGGACAAAGCAGAGGGTGAAGCCCGTTCGGCTAGCTCAGGGCAAGCGCGAACCGGGGACAAGAAGGCGATAAAAAACATGGA
>JBBUAX010000127.1:0-7419 GCA_038058515.1 Patescibacteria group bacterium | reverse complement strand
CTACGGGCTGCCTGGCGTAAAGAAGTGGAAGAAGGGCTTAAAGACAAGCCCGGCGAGGTGGCGCCGTATAAGATAATGGCTGGTGCGGAAGAAGAGATCAAAGAGATAGTTAAAAAACGGCTGGAACTGTTTGCCCGGCCGTAACGCCAAGCGTAGCAGTGGCGGGCGGGCCCGGCCTTAAACTTGCGAGCGGTTGTCAAAAGCGGGCGTTTTTGCTATGCTGTTTTGGCATTTTTAGCCACGTGGAAATCAATCTATGCAAGAACTAAAGGCAGAAATAAGGCAGAAATTCGGCAAGGCCAATAAGGCGCTGCGGCGGCAGGGTTTTATTCCAGCCGAGCTTTACGGCCGGAGGGTAGACAACATCCATTTAACTCTTAATTCCAAGGACTTCGACAAGGTTTTTAAGGCGGTCGGCGAGAGCAGCTTGGTTCAGCTGCGCTTGGACGATGGTAAGCGGACGGTTTTGGTGCACGACGTGGTCCGTAATCCTTTGAGCGGTGAGGTGGAGCATGTTGATTTTTACCAAGTGCGCATGGACGAAAAAACCAAGGTGCACGTGCCCATTGATATTGTCGGCGAGGCGCCGGCGATTAAGGCCGGAGGTATTTTGAATCGCACCATGAGCGAGATTGAGGTGGAAGCGCTACCGGGCGATTTGCCGTCGCGCTTCAGCGTGGACATTTCCGGCTTGGCGGAAATGAATCAGAGCATTTATGTCAAAGACATAGCCGTGCCCAAGGGCGTGGAGCTTATGGTTGGACCGAATACGGTGGTTCTAAGCGTATCCCTGCCGATCAAAGAAGAAGTGGTGGCGCCTCCGGTTGCGGACGTGAGCCAGGTTAAGGTAGAAACCGAAGAGAAAAAGACGGAGAGGGAAAAGGCGGCAGCCGAGCCAGCTCCGGAATAAGATAACCACTGTATATCTAATACGTTTTCTTGTATGCCGATTGTCTAATTAAATCGGCCGGGGTAAAACCCCGTTTAGAAGCTGAATCAAACAGTGTGGAGTGTATTACCCAAGCGTCCACATGCGGCGAAAAACCGTATACGGATGACTCAACTAGATTTATAGCTTCTAACGGGGTAAAATAATAAAAATGGCTAATTTTCGGCCAAAAGTTGTCCGCGACATAAATCGGCGGCGGACGGAGTTTTGGTTGCCCCCACGGGTCAATTTGCATTACCGGCGGGAGTGGCTTTTGCCGCTCGGCGCCGCTTTGCGCTGGATGACAATTATAGCCGCCGTCTGGTATCTGGTTTTGGGTTCGGTCGTCGCGCCCACGGTGACCATCCTGGCGGCGTCGAGCGACGAGGAACGCAAGGCGCTGGAAACCCAGCTTAAGGAACTGGAAACCCAGATAGACCAGTACGAAGACCAGATCGTCAGTTATCAAAAACAGGGCAGTACCCTGAAGGGCGAGATAAATCGTTTGACCAGCAAGATCGCCAAGCTGAATCTGCAAATCAAGGCCATTAACCTTTCCCTCCAGCAGTTGGACCAGAAAATATCCGATACCCAGGAGCAGATAACCACCACGGAGATAAGCATAGACAGCAAAAAGAAGGTCTTAGTGGAACTGCTCAAAAATCTTTACGAGAACGACCAGTCCAGCTTAATGGAGATTTTTCTCAAAAATCCGCGCCTGTCCGACTTTTTTAACGACATAAACAGCATCACCGTCCTGCAGAACAATCTCCGCCAGACCATAGTCCAGATTGAGGACCTGCGCCAGGAATTGGAGGACCAAAAAGAGCAATACTCCATTGCTCGTTCGGATGCGTCCACTATCCGCGACTATCAGCTGTCCCAAATGAAGGAAACGGACGCGGCCAAACAGGAACAAAACAACCTTTTGACGGTTACTAAGGGCCAGGAGTCCAAATACCAGAGTTTGCTTAAAGAAACCAAGAAAAACGCGGCTCAAATCCGCAGCCGCATCTTCGAACTTCTGGGCGGCGGTGAATTGAGCTTTGAGCAGGCCTACGAGTTTGCCAAGGTGGCGCAGTCGGCGACCGGCGTGCGCGCCGCGCTGATCCTTGCGGTTTTGGACCGGGAGTCCGCATTGGGTCAGAACGTCGGCCGCTGCAAATATAACGATATTAACCAGCGAACCGGCAAAACGACCATGCATCCCACCCGGGATACGCCCGTATTTTTGGAATTGACCCAGAAACTTAACATCAATCCGGATTCGGTTACGGTTTCCTGCGCCAATCGTGACGGGACCTACGGCGGAGCCATGGGACCGGCGCAGTTTATCCCCTCCACTTGGAAATTATATGAAGAGGCGATTACGAAAATTACCGGTCGCTCCAGCGCCTCGCCCTGGAACAACGCCGATGCTTTCGTGGCTACCGCTCTGTATCTTAAAGATGCCGGAGCAGCCAACGCCTCGGTGTCCGCGCAGCGGCAAGCCGCGGCCAGGTATTATGCCGGCGGCAATTGGCGAAGATACCTCTGGACCTACGGCGAAGCGGTTATTAGTCGCGCCAACCGGTTTGAGGAAGACATCAAAGCGATTACTACTGGCTAACCTGCCCCGTAAGAAACTGCCGAGAAAATGTTTTCGAGGCGAAACCGAGCTTAACTCAACATGAGTAAACCACCAGATACCCTAAAGTCGACACCCATAATAACGGAAAACATTTAATTTCTTACGGGGTATGATGGACAAAAAAATCCTGCCCAATGGATTGCGCCTAATTCTCGTATCCCAGCCGCAAAGCTTGGCCACCACCGTTTTAATCCTGGTTGCGGCCGGGTCGGAATATGAAACCAGGCATCAGAACGGCATCTCCCACTTTTTGGAGCACCTGGTTTTTAAAGGCACGCTTGACCGCCCTAAACCCGGCGCGATTGCCGCGGAACTAGACGCCCTGGGGGCGGAATATAACGCTTTTACCGGCCAGGAATATACCGGCTATTGGGCCAAGGCCCAGAACCATAAATTGCCGCAGATACTGGATTTGGTGTCGGATTTATATGTAAACCCGGTCTTTAACGCCGCCGAAATAGAAAAAGAACGGGGAGTCATAATTGAGGAGATAAATATGTATGAAGATACGCCAATGCGCCGGGTGGAAGAGCTGTATATCTCGCTCTTGTACGGCGACCAGCCGGCGGGTTGGGATATTGCCGGCCGCAAAGATGTCGTCCGCAAGCTTAAACGCGAGGATTTCATCCGCTATCGCGCCAGGCATTATGTGCCCCAGGCCACCACCGTGGTAGTTTCCGGAGCGTTTAATAAGGCCAAAATTATTACCCTGGTTAAGAAATTATTCGGCGGTTTAGGTCGCGGCCGCAAAGCGCCTAGATTTAAGACCCAAGAGCGGCAAACACGCCCGGCCATGCGCATTAAATTTAAAAAGTCCGACCAGAGCCACATGGTTTTGGGGGTGCGGGCTTTCGATATTTTTGACCCCAGGCGCTATACCTTGAGCGTCCTCGCGGAGATTTTGGGCGGAGGGATGAGCTCGCGGTTGTTCATTAAAGTTCGCGAAGAAATGGGCGCGGCCTATCACATCCGGGCGGCCAGCGACCTGTTTTTAGACCACGGCTTTTTCCAGGTTAGCGCGGGCGTGGACCATAAAAAAATTGACAAGGTGATCCCGGCCATTCTCCAAGAGTTTTCCCGTTTGCGCCGGGAGGCGGTTCCGCCCCAGGAACTGCGCAAAGCCAAGGACCATATGATCGGCGGCCTTATTCTTGGTCTGGAAACCTCCGATGAGCAGGCCGCTTTTTACGGCAGCCAGGAGATTTTGACCGGCAAGATGCTGCAGCCGGGGGAGATCATACGCCGGGTGGATAAAGTTTCCGCCGGGGACATACGGCGCCTGGCCCGGACGATTTTCCGGGAAGACAAGCTGAACCTGGCGGTAATCGGCCCGTATAAGAAAGAGAAACTCTTGCGCCAACTCCTGCGCCTGCCGTAACCTGGGAACCGCTTGCATCGTTCTAAATCTTAGGTATGTGAATATGGAAAAGAAACCGCTTACAGTATCTTGGATCAGCTTGTGGCGAATTTTGTTTTTTATAGCCATGGCTGCGGTCATGTTTTTCGGCCTCCGAGTGCTGCTCGGCCTGTTTCTGGCCATAGTCATATCCTCCGGTTTGGAATTCATGGTTAATTTTCTGGAGCGCCGGGGAGCGCCGCGCGCCTTGGGCGTAATAATCATATTTCTGGCCAGCGCCATTTTGGTGATTCTTACCATTTCGGTTATTCTGCCGGTACTGGTGGTGGATATGAACACGGCCTTAGCCACCTTGAATAAACTGGCTAAAGACGCCTGGTGGGGGCCGCTCATCGGTTTTAAAGCCACTCAATCGGTGAATGCGCTTATAAATCGCTTCTCCAGCGAGCTGTTCGGCAGTGAGTCCTCGCCGCTGGGGGCGGTTGCCAACCTCCTGGGCGGTTTGGCCCTGACCGGGTCGGTCATCGTCACCGCTTTCTATTTGAGTTTGAGCCGGGATGGCGTAGAACGCTTCATCCGCGCGGTTTTTCCGGCGGACTACGAAGAAGTTGCCCTGCGCACTTATGAGAACTCGCGTAAACGCATCGGTTTTTGGTTCCGTTCCCAGATTCTTTTGAGTTTGACTATGGGCTTTTTGGTGTTCATATCCCTAAGTATTTTGGGGGTAAAATACGCGGTTTTTCTGGGGATGCTTACCGGCCTGCTGGAACTTATGCCCTACATCGGTCCTATCCTTGCCGGCTCGGCGGCGGTTATCGCCGCCTTAATGACTTCCCCGACTCTGGCCCTTTACACTCTGATTGTTTTTGTTGTGATTCATCAGCTGGAGAGCCACGTGTTCGTGCCGCTTATTGTCGGCCGCAGCGTCGGCTTGCATCCGGTCATCGTTATCGCCGCCTTACTCATCGGCGCGCAAGCCGGCGGCTTCCTGGGGATTTTGATTTCCGTTCCCGCGGCAGTGGTGATTCAGGAAATCATTGAGGATTGGGCCGGCAAGAAGCGCCCGCGCCAGTCGCTGGTTATCTAAGATAAACGGGTTTACATATAGGGGCGAGGTGATATATTAGGTAGGTATGTCCGATAAGTTTTATCTGACCACCACTCTGCCGTATGTAAACGCTCCGCCGCATATCGGTTTTGCCCTGGAAATAATCCAAGCCGACGCCATCGCGCGCCATGAGCGCCTCCGTGGCCGGGAAGTGTTTTTTAATACCGGCACCGATGAGCACGGTGTGAACATCTACCGGCGGGCGCTGGAGGAAGGCAAGGAACCGCAGGCCTATGTAGATGAGTATGCCAAGAAATTCGTGGACTTGATGCGCGCTTTGAACATCTCCGAACATAAGTTCATCCGCACCACCGACGCGCATCATATGTCCGCGGCCCAGGAGCTTTGGCGCCGCTCGGACAAGAACGGCTACATTTATAAAGCCAAGTACCGGGTAAAGTATTGTGTCGGCTGCGAACTGGAAAAAACCGAATCGGAACTGGAGGACGGCCGCTGCCTGCTCCATCCCACCAAACCTATTGAAGAAATCGAAGAGGAAAACTATTTCTTCAAATTCTCCGCGTTTCAGGACAGATTGCTCAAGCTTTACGCGGCCAATCCCGACTTTGTCCTGCCGGAGTTCCGTTTCAAGGAAATAAAGAAATTTGTGGAAAGCGGATTAAAGGACTTCAGTGTTTCCCGGCTTAAAGAGAAAATGCCCTGGGGCGTGCCGGTGCCGGGCGACCCGAGCCATGTGATGTACGTGTGGTTTGATGCCCTGACCAACTATATTTCCACGCTGGGTTGGCCCGCCTCCGCTAAAACTCCCGCCGACGCTAAGGCTTTGGCGGGCAAGTCGGCGGGCAAGCCCGACTCCACTGGTGTTGCGACGGATAAGCCCTCATATTTTGAAGAGTGGTGGGGCACCAAAGAACATCCCAATGCTGTGCAGATTGCCGGCAAGGACAACTTGCGCCAGCAGTCGGCCATGTGGCAGGCCATGCTTATGGCTGCGGAACTCCCGCCACCCAAACAAATTCTGATACACGGGTTCGTCCAGAGCGGCGGGCAGAAGATGTCCAAGTCCCTGGGCAACGTGGTTAATCCGGTGGAGTTTTCCGAAAAGCACGGCGCGGATGCGTTGCGCTATTTCCTGCTTAAGGAAATTCCCACTTTTGGCGACGGCGACTTTACGTTGGAAAGATTTGTGGAAGTTTATAATGCCGATTTGGCGAACGGCCTGGGCAATTTTGCCGCGCGAGTGACGACCCTGGCCAGCAAGCAGCCCCTGGATAAATCCTCGTCCCGGCTTGATCCCAAAGCGGAGACGGCTATCGGCGAGGCGCATATCAAACTTAATCTGGCGATGGCTAAGTATGAATTGGACGCGGCACTTTTGGCGGTGCGGGAACTTTCGGCCTTTGGCGACGGATACGTGAATACGACCAAGCCCTGGGAGACGGATAATCCCGACGCCTTATTCACCCTGGTGGTCATCTTGGATAATATTGCCGGCATGCTTCAACCGTTCTTGCCGGCTACGGCGGGAAAGATTACCAGCTGTGTATCCCATACCGACGGCCAAATAGCAGTCCAAAAAGTCGGAGTTCTTTTCCCGCGAATCTAAATCCGCAATGCGCTTTATTGATGCTCATACGCATGCTCAGTTTGCGGCGTTCGGCGATGGTTCCAAGGAGGTCATTGACCGAGCCCTAGAGAACGGCATCTGGCTCATAAACGTCGGCACCCAGCAGGACACCTCGCGCTTGGCGGTGGAAATCGCCAAGCGTTACCCGGAGGGGGTTTATGCCACGGTTGGACTCCATCCGATCCATACCGCCAAATCCTTCCACGATGCCCAGGAGTTGGGTGATACCGCGGATGCTAAGGGTTTCACTTCCCGCGGTGAAGAATTTGACTACGATTATTATAAAAAGCTGGCCCAGGACCCCAAGGTGGTGGCGATAGGCGAGTGCGGGCTGGACTATGCCGCTTTTGCTCGCGAGCGGAGCGAGCGCCTGCAAAAGCGAGCACCCGCCGAAGCTTTTAGCGAAGGCGGGTTATCTCCAGATGAGGTTCATCAGCGGAAGGAGAAGCAAAAACAGGCGTTTATAAGACAAATAGAACTGGCCGCCGAAGTTAAAAAGCCCCTGATGATTCACTGCCGCTCCGGAGCACCGGAGCGAGCCTCGCCTCAAAATGAGGCGGGCCGCAACGCATTTACTGATTTGATTGATATACTTTCCTCTTTCCACTCTTCCCTTTCCTCTATGCCATCGCCCGGCGTAATTCACTTTTTCACCGGTACGGCCGAAGACGCCAAAAAGCTTTTGGCTATGGGATTTTATTTCACCTTTGGCGGGGCGATAACCTTCCCGCCTCGCCTCGCCGCGCGCAGTCGAGGCGAGGCGGGGGCCCCAAACTACGAAGAAATAATTAAAATATTGCCGTTAAAC
>JBBUAX010000126.1:0-3350 GCA_038058515.1 Patescibacteria group bacterium | reverse complement strand
TAAAAGCATACTAAGACATATGTACACACCAAACAACCCGTAACCATACAGTAACCTTGGTTCCCTAGATGTCTAATCCCAAATTGTAATAGGTACGCCAAAGTGCTATTATACTTATTATAGACAGCGTATAGCTGTCTTTTATATCGTAACCAAGCAATCTCTCCTTCGTTTTATTATGTTGGATGGCGAAAACAAGATAGTAATGAACGCCATTAGGGGTGAGGCCTCGGCTTTTGGCTTGCTTTACGATCATTATCAGCCAAAGATCTACAGGTTCATCTTGATCAAGGTAGGCCGGCGTGAGGAGGCTGAGGACCTCACCCACCAGGTATTTCTTAGTGCCTGGCAGAACATTGAGGACTACGAGGACTTGGGTTATCCCTTCGGCAGCTGGCTGTATCAAATGGCCAGGAACCAGGTGATCGACCACTACCGCACCCGCCGGCCGACGCTGAACATTGAGGAAGTGGATCCGGACAATCTCACCTACGATTCCCAAAGCGCTGCCCAAGCTGAAGAGCGGCTGGAGATGGAAAAAGTGAAGCGCGCCATCCTCAAGCTCAAGCCCGCGCACCAAGATGTGATTATCATGCGCTTCGTCGAAGAGATGTCGGTCAAAGAAGTGGCGGCGGCGCTCCATAAGACCGAGGGCGCAGTCAAACTCCTCCGGCATCGGGCCCTCATCCAACTGCGCAAAAGTTTGGGAATACAAAACGAAAGCCACAGCGATGAACTTGATTCAACTAATTAGAAAACTTAAAAGCATCGAACCCGATCCGGCTTATACCCGCCGGTCGCGCAGTTTGATTGTGGAAACACCGATGACCGTGCGTCCGATCATGAACTTGTGGCAGGTAGTCGTCCGCGGACTCCAATTTGGCTCGGCCATAGCCCTAACCGGAGTGCTTCTTATCCTGGTTCTGGGAGGATTTTCCGTGTGGAAAGCGCTCTCGCCGTTCCAGCTTACCAGCTTGGATCCGGCCAGTTTGAAGGCCGAGGCGGAAGCGGTTGATGCCCAGATACAGATAACTGAAATCGTCTATCCGGAAACGCTTTTAAAGTCCGTATCCGAACTGGCCGCCGGACTCCTGCCGCAGAAAACCACTGAAGAGAAAGCAGCCGGGAAGGCAGCTGCCGTCGACACTCCCCAGCCGATGACCATTGATGAGGTCTTGGGTAAACTTGCGGAATAATATGCGCCGACTTTTCATAATTGCGGCGGTTACCGTTTTCTTGCTTCCACTCTCGCTTACTGCCCACGCGGCAAGCAATTTTTGTGATTTGCAAGAGAGTTTCCAGGCGCTAAAAGATTTGGGCGTGAATCCGCCCGGCGATTATTTTGAAAGCGTCCGGGCTGAACTTAACCTGCGCAAGACGATGCTCGGCAAAACCCTGGACTGCGCCACGGAAGAAGCCGAGTCCCTAAAAGAGGAAATACGCAATCTGCCGGAGAGCGACCCGGACGTAGCCGAACTAAAATCATTTTTCCTGGGACGATTGGCGGATGTTTTTGCTTACTACGACCAGCAAAAATCCAAAATAGGCGACCTAGTGAGCCTGCAGAACACCAAAAATACGGCTCAGGACATTTTGCTTTGGCGGCAATCCACGTGGGAGCCGCTGGTCGCCGACAGCCAGAATATTATTCTCTGGAATAAGAACCAAACGCTTTTCCGCACCGCCGAGAATCGGTTCAACCAAATCAGTCAAACGGTTCGCCTATTAAAGTTGCTGGAGCAAGAAGATGTTCGCCGCTATTTTGATGACAGCGAGAAAAACTTGCGCCAGGCCCAGAATCTGCATTTGGGCGCCAAGCGGATGATAAAATATTACCGTCCCGCCGGCGAGGTAACCGAGACCATAAAAAACTCGCTGGACACTCTGGCTAAAACTTATCAGAAGTTCTTTGGCCTAAGCCAAGAGGTCAAAAAATTTCTGCCGCTCTAGAATTATAGAAGCAGATTAACGCGGATGGGGAATACGCGCCGATTTATGCTGATAATTATCCGTATGAATCAGTGCGGATAAAAATACACGCAGATAGACGCAGAAGCCGTCCATCCGCGTAAATCCGCGTGTATTTCCAAATCTGCGTAAATCCGCGTTTTTAAAGCACTGCCTCCTTGAGGGCTTTGCCGGCGCGGAACTTGGGCTTTATCGAGGCCTTGATTTGGATCTTCTCCCCGGTCTTGGGATTCCGGCCCTCGCGCGCGGCGCGCTTGACGATCCGGAAAGTGCCGAAACCGGTGATGGCCACATCCTCGCCCCGAGCCATGGTCTTGGTAATAGTGTCAATAACCGCCTCCACTGCCCGCTGGGCGGCCGCTTTGGTTTCCATGCCGGTGGCTTTCATTACTGCCTCCACCAATCCATCCTTGGTCATTGTATTGAGTGTTGGGTGTTTAGATGCAGGGTATCGGGCTTCCAAAACCCGCAACCTATCACCTAAAACCTTTTCATGTGCTCGACCTTTGAAATTTAGCTTGGCTAAAGTATAGCAAATACAAGGATAAAAGCAAAATGCCCCAGCCCAACTCATGCATGGGTGCGGAGGCAAACCCAAAGTCCTTAGAACTCATCTCATAAATTGGTGCTTCTGCGTAGATCAGCGTCCTAATCGGCGTAGATCAGCTTCTATCGCGGTAGAAGCGGAATAACGCGGAAGAGTGCACAGAACAACGCTGAAAAATCTATTTTTGAAATAACTTCTAGATTATCTTCCGGCTAAGAGCAAGGCGAGGAGTTGCTGTAAGAGAACTAGCAGCTGCTGCTGCAAGTAGGTTATATTAGCACCGATCTGGGTTGCGCCCACCGGCGTGGTGTATGGCAGGCCCGAAACCGCCGGAGCAGCAGGGGCTGCCGGTGTGGTTGGCGTAGCTGGGATTGCCGGGGTCACGGTCGGAACAGCCGGCGTGGCTGGCGAAGAAGCTAACACTGGTGTCGCCGAAACTTGGCTGGAGTAAGATGACGCCCAACCCTGGCTATTTAATGCCGTAACTACGTAGTAGTAAGTTACACCCCGCATGAGATTCTTGTCGGTAAAGGCAAGCGCAGACGTTGAGGGTTGCGAGGCGGTTAATAGAAAGAATGTGCCGGTGGGATAATTATTACTATAGACATTGTAACCGGCGGCACCGGCAACTGCGTCCCAACTCAAACTTACGGAGTTATCAGTAACGCCGGTTACCTTGAGACCGGTGGGCGCCGAAGGCGCAGGCGCCGGCGGAGTGCTGCTTACTACCGTACTGCCGCCCGCTACATCTTTAACGCGCACGACTGAACTTATCGGGCCCGTTATTGAGCCGTCGGAAAGGGTCAGCTGGGTATTAACATTAGTTGGCTGCAAT